>JBFLZA010000069.1:0-19325 GCA_040756535.1 Cyanobacteriota bacterium | reverse complement strand
TGGTTTCCTAACTCTGGAGGCAAAGGTAGTAGGCCTCTAGAGGTGCGTAACTGAACCCTCTTGAACCTGAATTTGTCCCCGCAATAGTGCCAGTTGTGCCTGCCGCAGCGCTTCTGCCTTGATGAGGACTTGCCCCAACTGCTTGCATTTTAGTGAGGGAGTCCAATAGTATAGAGCCACCATCACCCCCTGAGGAACTTGTACTTATTGCCTCAGTTGTGATGTGGTCACGAGCAATAATTGCGATCGCTCCTCCCTGACCTGCACTACCAGCACCTGCTACAGTAGACGAACCTGCAGAAGCTGAAATGATATTGCCGTTGGTAGCTATAAATTTAAAAAACTTGAATCCACTCTTTCACTTCGTATTCAGTCCAGATCCCATTTTGCCAGTAGGGGTCAGATTCAATTAACTGACGTATTGTGGCTTCGTCTTCAGCTTCATAAATGCCAAAAACTTTAGTTACATCTTTGGTCGGGCCAATTGTAATCAAGACTCCTGATTCTTTTTGCTGCGTCAAACCATCAAGATGGGCTTGTCGGTAAGGGGCACGCTTTTCTAATACGTCCTCGCAATAGCTTCCCCAGACTATGTATTTAGGCATAAAAAGTTGAAAGTAAAGAATGTTTAAGGTTGGAAACTTGTTCGGCGTAGCCGTTGCCGTACTCCGTTAGCGCAGTGGGCGGGCAACGCCCGACAGGAGAACCCGAAGGGTAGGCTAGGTGGGAAAGTTGAAGGATGAAAAGTCGAGGGTTGGAATTTTACTAACTTTCATCCTGCTAACCTTCAACCTTCACCTAACCTTCAATCTGCTAACTTATTAACTTCTAAGGTTGACACCGAATTTTTCAACAAGGCTTTCTCTGACTTGTTGATGAACGGGTTCGATTTCTTCATCAGTGAGAGTGCGATCGCTCGCTCGATAGATCAACCTAAACGCTAAACTCCTTTGCCCCTCAGGAACCGCTGTTCCTCGATATTCATCAAACAATTGTACCGACTCCAATAAAGACCCCGCCGCTTGCTGCGTTGTTCGCTCAATTTCAGCTACAGAGACTTTTTCGGGTACAAAGAAAGCAATATCTCGGTCAGCCGATGGGAAGGTGGGATAGGGTTTGAATCGAGGGGTTAGACGTTCATCGGTGTCCATCGCATCCAAAATCACATCCAAGTCCAGCTCAAAGGCGTAGACGGCATCAGGTAAGCCCCGTTCAGAGCGCAATTGAGGATGCAGTTGCCCAAAGTTCCCCAAGCGTTCGCCCTGTAACCACAAAGATGCTGTGCGTCCTGGGTGAAAGCGATCGTCTTGCCGATTGGGTTGATACTCTACATTCAGATTCAACCGCCCAAAGACACTCTCTAGCATTCCCTTAGCTTCATACCAAGTCATGGGTGACTCTTGTCCTCCCCTAACCCAGCGGCCTTGACTGGGATCACCGCCCAAAATCCCAGCAATAGCGTCGGTTTCTTGTAAGCCTTCTTCTTCTCGCCAGAAAATCCGACCCACTTCAAAACCGTGGAGAACCCCATTTCCTTGCTCTAGGTTGTACTGACAAGCATCAATCAGCCCCGATACTAAATCAGTTCGCAGGGCAGAGTATTCAGCGAGTAAGGGATTAGCAAGGTTAATTTGTCGATCATCTTCGGGCTTGACTAACGAGTAATGAACGATTTCGGTCAGTCCTGCCGCCCGGAAGGATTCTCGCAGTTGTCGTATCAACTGCTGATCGAGAGACAGAAAACCCGCTTCTGTATGATCGGGCAGTTCCTCGCAAAACTTGTCATAGCCGTAGAGACGAGCCACTTCCTCAATCAGGTCAATTTCCCGCTCTAAATCCCGATAGCGGTAAGGGGGCACCGTAACCGTCCATTTGACCTCCTCATCTGATCCCTGGCGCTGCAATTGACACCCCAAGGCAGTGAGGATACGTTCGACATCCTCCGGTAGGATTTCACCGATGTCGTCTTCTCCTACCTCTACGGGGCCAAGAACCTGATTAATCCGGTCAAGACGTAACTCGATGGAGCGCGACCAACTAGAGGAGTGAGGTCTTGTGTCAGCAATTTCTTGAGTCTTGGGCGTTGCACCCGCTAATTCAACGAACAATGCGATCGCTCGTTGTGCAGCAACCCCTAACTCCGCCTGATTCACGCCGCGTTCATAGCGGGTAGAAGACTCACTCCGCAACCCTTGAGTCCGTGCCGACCGCCGAATGGCCACAGGTTCAAACAAGGCGGCTTCTAGGACGATATTCTGAGTGCCTTCATAAACTTCTGTTTCTTCGCCCCCCATCACTCCAGCAAGGGCAACGGGTTTGTCATTCGCGGTAATGAGCAGCGTTTGGGATTGAAGGGTTCGGGTTTGGCCATCCAGTGTCTTCAGTGATTCCCCATTTTTAGCGAAACGGACACCAATTGTCAGAGCATCTCCACCAGCAACGGCTTGTAAGCGATCGCGATCGAACGCATGGAGAGGCTGACCCCATTCCAGCAAAACATAGTTCGTAACATCCACCACATTGTTAATCGGTCGCACTCCAGCCGCTTGCAAACGCTCTTGCAGCCAATCTGGAGAAGGAGCAATCTTCACCCCTTCCATCACCGTACCCATGTAGGCGGGACAGGCACCGGATTCAGCAATTTTCAAACTCAATCCCCCCGCCCCAGCTGGAATTGAAATTTCAGGAGTTTCTGGCAGCTTTAACGTTGCTCCTGTCAGAGCAGCCACTTCTCTAGCCACTCCTACCATACTGAGGGCGTCAGCGCGGTTTGCCGTAGCTGTCAAATCAAGGATGACATCCGTCAGTCCTAAAAGGGGACGAACATCACTGCCTAACGGCAGATTTTCCTCTGCAAAAATGTGAATACCTGGGGATTCTTTTTCCAAACCCACTTCAGCTAGGGAGCAAATCATTCCTTCCGAACGAACGCCCCTTAGTTTTGAGGAGCGAATTTTTAGATCAATGGCTGGCAAGTAAGTGCCAGTGGTTGCTACGGCAACATAAGCGTCTGCTCTGACATTAGCCGCGCCACAGACAATGTTCAACGGCCCACTAGCTTCTCCAACATCAACTTGACAGACCCTAAGCTTATCCGCATTCGGGTGGGGCTGTACTTCTAAAACTTTTCCCACCACAACCCCATCAGCTAACATTCTGCGGTCTTCAATGTCTTCTACCTCAAACCCTGCTATAGTCAGGGTTTCGGCTAGCTCTTCCGGGGCTAGGGTCACATCTACCAGTTCCCGCAACCAATTTAAAGAGATACGCATTTAGAACTCAATGACTCCTAGCTTTTACCTACCTTAATGGTGATTATTTTACAAAGAACTGATGATACACAGGGAGAGGGTCTTATGGAAAAAGGGGAAAGGGCAAAGGGAAAAGGAGGAAGGGAAATTTTTGACCTTGTCCTGTCTCGGTACTCTTCTACTGGAAGGAAGTAAGTGGGGGGAGAATGCTGTCCCCGCGAAAGTCCTTAGTAACTAATGACCCATGACCCATGACCTGCTAAATATTTTTCCTTGAATTTCCTTCGCGGCAAGAATTTTGGCGCGTCTGGAGTAATCTGATCGGCTTTGTGAAAGCTTCACAAGCTTCACATACAATAGAGCTAACTTTAGCAACTCTTTACAGGAATTTGGGGGACTTAACACGATCTTGACCCCATCTGCACCCTAGTTCAGATGAAAATATAAGATATCCTGGTTTTAAATCGGATTTCATCCCAAGGCTTGCCAAAGCGAGGGTGCATTCGGCGGTGCGTTTCCCATTAAGAGCCAGAGTGTTAAGCCGGGTGCTTCGACCAAAAGCTTTCGTACCAGCACGGACAACGCCCCATCGGTGACGCTGAATGAGCTACTGCCTAAATCCTGCCTGTCCTCAACCCAAAAATCCAAAGCACGTCGAGGTTTGTCAGGCGTGTGGTTCCAAATTACTATTACGCGATCGCTATCGCGTTCACAAAGCCTTAGGTCAAGGTGGATTTGGAGCCACGTTCTTAGCCCAAGATGAATCTCTTCCGGGAGATCCCTGTTGTGTGATCAAGCAACTCCGTCCATCGACGACGGGGGCGCATATTCTGCAAATGGCACGGGAACTGTTTGAACGAGAAGCCAGAACCCTCGGTAAGATTGGCAACCATCCCCAAGTGCCAAGGCTGTTGGATTATTTTGAAGACAACCAACAATTTTACTTGGTTCAAGAGTACATTAGCGGCTCAACCCTGCAACAGGAAGTCAGACAGAGTGGGCCTTTGAGCGAAGCTGGAGTAAAGCAATTCCTCAGTGAAATCTTGCCACTGCTGCAATATATTCACAGCAATCAGGTCATCCACCGAGACATTAAGCCTGCCAACTTAATTCGTCGAGAGCAAGACCGAAAATTGGTTATGATTGACTTTGGAGCCGTGAAAAACCAAGTCAATCCAGTAGCGGCTAACTCCTCAGACCAAACCGCCTTAACTAATTTTGCGATCGGAACTCCAGGTTTTGCCCCTCCAGAGCAGATGGCATTGCGACCGGTTTATGCCAGTGACATTTATGCCTTGGGCGTTACTTGCATTTATTTACTGACCGGGAAATCCCCCAAAGACTTAGATTACAACCCGTCAACAGGGGAAATGGTCTGGCAAAAATACGTCCAGGTCAGCCCCCATTTTGCTGAAGTCTTGAAAAAAATGCTGGAGGCTTCGGTTCGTCATCGCTATCAATCGTCCATAGAAATCTTGAGAGCGCTTGATCTAGAACCTTACCTCGACAGTTTGACACAAGGCTTAGCTACTCAACCCAATAGTCCACCAACCGTAAATAGCCAAACCTTCTATTCAGGAGATTTAAGCTTACAACAAGGTTCTCCTTCATCTCCCTCAACGGCTACATCAAAGCTGGCAATGGCAATTCGGGCCCGACGTGCCCGCCAAGAACAAAGTGGTGATCACACTTCGGGTATGCAGCGCAGTCGCAGTGTTCCTAGCCAACGAACTTCTACGAATTTGCTCCGTAGCGAAGGCATGACAGTAGGAAAGCCAAAGGCTCCGAGCAAGTTAGATGCTAACGCTCTGTTAACAGCCTACATGAAGGGTCGGCGGGACTTCGCCTCTCAAGATTTGACTGGACTCGATCTCCATAAAACCGATTTATCGGGAGGCATTTTTCATCAAGCAAAGTTAAGCCGCACCAATTTCCAGGGAACCGACTTATCAAATGCCGATTTTGGTCGAGCTACTTTAAATCGGGCGAACTTGCGGGACGCGAATTTAGGTCGAGCTTACTTAAGCTATGCCGATTTGGAAGGGGCTGACTTGCGAGGGGCTGATTTGAGCTACGCCTATCTCAATCACGCCAATCTCAAAGGAGCCAATTTGTGTGGCGCGAATCTCTCCAATGCCAAAATTAGTGAGGAACAGCTAGCGCACGCTAAGACGAATTGGGCGACTGTCTTACCTAGCGGGAAGAGAGGTTTTTGGTAAAATGTTTTTTTGCTCTCTTTGTCAACAGCCTAGGGAGTTAATTATCAATCATTAAGCTAGGGAATTGGATAGAAATCCAGCCAGCGATCGCCTCGTTCCCATGAGCGTAACCCCATGCAGGCCAGACGTCTGCCCCACAAGATTGGACAACTTATTTTTTGGCAATCCCTTATATCCCAACCGGTGAACCAATCTGTAGAACTTGGACGGGTTCGCCAACTCGGATAAAGGTTTGACCTACTGGTACAACAGCAAGTCCTGTGGTTTGGGCGAGATTAATCAAATTGCCGGAACTATGAGAGCCACTGGCAAGATGGAATTGATAAGTACCTGTCGCATCTAAACGTAGCTGCCCCCAAATGTAAGTTTCGCGGCGTCCATCGGAGCGGAGGTCATGTTGCGACCGGGCCTGCACCAATATGGGATACCACGCCTCTGGAGGCAAACCTGAAAGCTTTGAAAAGGCTGGTTGTACAAACCGCCAACAACTAACCAAAGCTGAAACGGGATTTCCCGGTAGACCAAAATACAAGACTGGGCGTTTCGATTCCGATGAAAATGTGGCAACGGTTAGAGGTTTACCGGGTTTGACAGCTACGGAGCGGATGTGGATTTGAGCCCCCAACTCAGCCAAAATGCGATCGACATAATCATAATCTCCTACCGAAACACCGCCTGTTGAAAGAACGATATCGGCTGAAGCAATAGCACGGGAAATAGCATTTTTCAGGACCTCTGGCTCATCGCGAACAATACCCAGGGGTACAGGCACTCCACCAGCAAGCGTTACGAAAGCGGCAAGGGCGTATTGATTGGAGTCCACAATTTGACCGGGTTGCAGGGGTTGATCGGGTGTGACTAACTCGTTGCCTGTTGATAGAATCGCCACATGGAGGCGACGATAGACGGGCAGCTGAGTACACTGAGCTGCCGCTAATACGGCAATTTCTGGAGCCTTAAGAGTGATGCCAGCTTTGAGGAGTGGCGTTCTGGCCTGATAAAAAGAAGCCCGATGCCGCACAAAAGCTTGCGGTTCGGGTGCCTCCAAAATGAATACACGGTTGCCCTCCCGTCTGGTGCGCTCCTGCATTACCACCGTATCTGCCCCCTTCGGCATACAAGCGCCGGTAAAAATGCGAGAGGCTTGCCCTGCTTGAACCGTACATTGAGGCTCTTGCCCAGCAGCAATTTCTTCAACAATTTCCAAGACAGCGGGTTGCTCTGGATTAGAAGATTTCACATCGGCATAGCGCACGGCATACCCATCCATCGCAGAATTATCCCAGTGAGGAAAATCCAATTGACTCGTCACTGGAGCAGCCAAAATACGACCTGTGGCAGATGATAACTCCACAATTTCTGTATCTAGCTGCTGATCCAACGGTTGCACTAAACCGAGAATAATTGACTCTGCTTCTTTAGCTGGCAGCATGACCCTAACCCAGATTTCACCTTTTAATGTATCGTTTAATGGTTTCAGAGGCGTGTCTTTGTCCAATCAGGGTTGCAGACTCAGGTCAAGGCTGACCCAAGCTAATATTAAAGATAGCCAGTCCGCACTCAATGATTTTTCATGAGTCTTGAACCTGTTCACACCCGCTTTCCCAAGGTGCCGATTGAGCGACGGGCTGCTGCCTTCGTGATTGATTTTGTTGGGGTTTGGCTACTCAGCGCTCTCCTAGGATTTAACGTTTTTCTCCTTCAGGTAATAGTTTTTATGCTAGCCTGGATGGCTCTGCGGGTTGTGGTGGTATCAAGCAATCAAGGTCAGAGTCTAGGGCGTTGGGCATTAGATATAAAGGTGCTGGATGCCAAGTACAGCAAAATTCCAGGGATGCTGATGTTAGTCAAGCGAGAAGGTATTGTTGGTGGCTGTGCGCTTTTGGCGATGATCGGTCTCAATATTGGTCTAGCCAACGCCATCTCCATGTTGCTGCTCGTGGCTCCCTTAGCGGCAGATTGTGGCAGTGCATTGGCAGATGAGGAAACTCAGCAAGCCTTCCATGACCGCATTGTCCATACCCTTGTTATACAGACCCGTCGGGGCTTTTCTCTGGACCTCCGTCTCAAAAAAATATTTGCTCAACTGAGACGGCACATGCAAAAATAGAAATTTGTGTGTAATTTCAACTAACCATTTGATTTTCTAGAAATAACACTATGGCAGCCAAGAAAGGTGTCCGCATTATTATCACCTTGGAGTGTACTGAGTGTCGCACCAACCCGGATAAGCGATCGCGCGGTGTCTCTCGCTACACGACCATGAAGAACCGTCGGAACACGACGGCGCGTCTGGAACTCAAGAAGTTCTGCACTCACTGCAACAAACACACCGCTCACAAAGAAATCAAGTAACTTTAGTCATTAGTCCGAAAAAGGTTTAAAAGGTAGCAAGTTTAAAGCTAAAAGTTTAAACCCTCTAACCTTCAACCTCCAACTGCATGACACGTCCCCACTAACAGATAACGCGAACAACTAATCATGGCCTACTTTCGGAAACGTCTTTCTCCCATCAAACCTGATGAAATCATTGATTACAAGGATGTCGATCTGCTGCGTAAGTTCGTTACAGAACGGGGCAAGATTCTACCTCGCCGGATCACAGGTCTGACAGCTCAACAACAACGAGACTTGACCACAGCCATTAAGCGAGCTCGCCTTTTGGCGTTGCTACCTTTCATTAATAAAGAAGGGTAAATCCAAATTGGAGTGACAAAGTCAATCAAAGCAAGAGCGGTGGTATCAGCACGCAAGGATGAAGTACTAAGGATGAAGCATACAGTAAAGTCCCTATCGAGGAAGCAAGGAGACTTGGCAACAAGAATGCTCCACTGCGGCTTTACTGCCTCCCAATCAATTGGAAAGATCCAAAGAGTTGGTGAATTTTATCCTTTGTCCTTCACACCCTTACAATTCATAGTTTTTGCCCCGATACCCCGTCTGCTAGCTTTGGCATCGCATCAACCAGTCGATAGACTGGTGTAGGTAGTCTTAAAGGTAAACGCGACCGGGGTTAGCGAAACTGGTGGAAAAAGGAACACTGATTGAATTTCGCCCGAAAGGAGAGCGCCGTCTTGCTGTTGTAGACCGTCCAGAGGGCAAAAAGCACTGGGTTGTCCTCGAAGAAAGCGGTCAATCTCATAAGCTTCGTCCTCAGGATGTTATCTACGAAGTGACGGGTAAAACCTTTGAACCATCAGAAATCCCCAAGTTTCTTAAAGAAGTAGAGCCTTATCTAGACGCTTCAAGTCTAGAAGTCGCTTGGGAATTGTTGGTGGAAGAGGGAGAGGCAGTGACCTGTGCTCAGATGGCACAGCTATTGTTTTCTGACCAGAGCCCGTCTCTATGCTATGCGGCTCACTGCTTACTCTGTGAAGACAAAATTTACTTCAAACAAAAAGCAGATAGTTATGAACCCCGGCCTGCTGCATTAGTGGCTGAAATCAAACATCAACGGTTTGCAGAAGAATCAAGGCAGCGGGAGCAGCAAGACTTTTTGACACGCATACAGCAACGATTAGCGGGTGCACAGGTAGAGTGGCAGGATAGCGATCGCTCCCGCATTGATGCCTTAGAACGTCTTGCGCTCGACTCAGAGAATACACCTCGTATTGCCCAGGAAATTTTGGGAGCCATAGGACGCTCTCAAACCCCTCAAAGTGCTTTTGATTTATTAGTAGAGCTGGGTTTGTGGAGTCCTCACGAGAATTTATTTTTGCGACGTAGTCAAATTCCTATCCATTTTCGTCGAGAGGTAATAGAAGTGGCACAGCAATGGCTAAATGATCCACCTCCTGACCCCGATGAAAACCGTCTCGATCTAACTCATCTGAAGGTTTACACCATTGATGATGAAAGTACTCAAGAAATCGACGATGGCTTGAGTATAGAAACCCTGGAGGATGGACGTCAGCGCCTGTGGATTCATATTGCTGACCCCACGCGCTTGGTTCGGCCAGGGGATGAACTTGATATGGAAGCACGTCGGCGCAGCACCACGCTCTACCTTCCTACAGGAATGGTTCCCATGTTCCCACCGGCACTGGCAACGGGGCCGATGAGTTTGGTGCAGGGGAAAATCTGTTCAACACTGAGCTTCGGCGTTGTATTGGATGAAAGCGGCTGCATCCAAGATTATAAAATCCAAGCCAGCATCATTAAACCCACGTATCGCCTGACCTACGAAGACGTTGATGAGATGTTGGAGTTAGGGATACGAGCAGAACCGGAAATTGCTGCGATCGCAACTTGGGCGAGAAAGCGGCAGGAGTGGCGTATATCTCAAGGTGCCATCAGCATCCATATGCCAGAGTCGGTAATCAAGGTTAAAAACGATGACGAAATCACGATTGATGTTTTAGATGATTCCCTAGCGCGGCTGTTAGTGGCAGAGATGATGATTCTTACCGGTGAAGTGGCCGGACGCTATGGGCAAGCTCATCAACTTCCCCTACCCTATCGGGGACAGCCACAGCCGGAACTTCCTTCCGACGAGGAATTGATGCAACTGCCAGCCGGGCCGGTGCGGTTTTGTGCTATGCGCCGATGTATGCCCAAAAGTGAAATGAGTATTACTCCCCTGCGGCACGCAGGTTTAGGTTTGGCAACTTATACCCAAGCCACATCTCCCATCCGCCGCTATACCGACTTGCTGACTCATTTCCAGATCAAAGCTCATCTACGGGGTGAAGAACTCCCCTTTACGACACAGCATCTGCAAGACACCATGCTCAGTGTTACAACAGCTGCGAATGAAGCGACTGTGGTGGAACGCCTAACCAACCGTTATTGGGGGTTGGAATATCTACGTCGTAATGCCGATCAGGTGTGGCAGGCGTTAGTACTGCGCTGGTTGCGCGAACACGAAAACTTAGGATTAATTCTCTTAGAGGATTTGGGGTTGGAGTTGGCAATGCGTTTTAGGCGCTCAGTCAGACCCGGCGATCGCTTGGAAGTCCAAGTCGAGCGAGCTGACCCCCGTCGGGATGATATTCAGTTCCGAGAACTGATTAAACAAGAGGCTCAGCCTGCTGTTAGCTAGACTCTGGACTGAGGATAATGATCAAGCGGGTAGAGTAGTAGGGTGGCTAATGCTCACCCTACTTTTAGCAATTTTAAAAGTTGGGCTAAAACCGCTCCGAAACAAGCTTTGCTACTGTTGAAGTAAGGGACATACTGCCCTGATCGATTATTTTCTCTCAACAGTCTCATGTCTAACACCTCTTCCCCTCTGATTCAAACGGCGACCCCGGAGCGTTGGGTCGGGTGGAGCATGGATTTTATTGGGGCAGGTTATACGGGTTTACTGGTCAAAAATGGTCGCCTGATGCGGACATTGCGTCCAGGGCGTCATTTTAGCTTTGCCTTGCCCCTTCTAGAACAATGTGAACTGATTCTGGTAGATAGTAAGGTTCGCAACCTGGAAATTGTGTCTCAGGGGGATTTTTTATCCCGCGACCAGTATTTGATTAATGTCTCTCTGAGCGTGATGTATCAGGTCGTGGATGCCAAACGGGTGGCGTTGGAATTATCAGACCCGATCGCAGCGCTTACAAGTGCAATTAAAGATAATCTAGGAGCAGCAATTGGTCAGCTTACGGTTCAGCAGTTGACCACACAAGGGCGATCGCAAATCCGACAGCATATACTCGACCATACGGATGCTTCCTATGCCTTGGGCTTTACGTTGGAAGATGTGCGAGTCAGTGATATCAGCTTTCCTCAAAATCGCGGAATTATTCGTCAGGTAGAGGGGATGAGCGCTAGGCAGGAAGCTGAACACGAAGCGGCGCTGAAAATGCAAATTGCTCAAGCGGGTCGTCCGGAGGTACAACCACCCCCCGTGCAGCAGGTTAATATTATTTCTGGTCGCGACCCTAATGCCAGTGAGCCTGTCCTCGGTGCAACGGTGGAAGCAACAAGCATTTCTCTAGAAGGGCAATCCCCCATTCAGCCCAGTTTACCCGTTCGAGACCGACCTCCCCTTGCTCCTACAATACTCGCTCCAAATGTAGGGGAAAGTGCGATCGCTCGTCTTGTCAATCGCTCAACGGGTGCGATCGCTATTCTCTCAACCCTACCCTTCACGATTGGACGCGAACCCAGCAATACCCTGATTCTTGACGATGGGTTGTGTTCGCGCAACCATGCTCGAATTATTAAATTAACTGACCCTCAGGGTATCGTTCGATACCAGCTCATTGATGTGGGCAGTTCCAATGGGACTTTTGTTGGCGGACAGCGACTTGCCCCCAATCAACCGTTCTGGCTGGCGTCGGGGAGTGTGATCAGGATTGGTTCTCAAGAATGGGCATTTGAAGCTTAACTCCACAGTTTTTCCGTTTCCTGTTCAGAACTTCCCTTTTTTATCGATCGCCGCTCTACACTCGTCAAATTTAATCAAAAGCTTTGAATTTTGAAAATTCCCCAGCAGTACGGAGAACCGAAAAGCATTCGATTCGGGAAACTACACAAGAGGGTGGCTTGTCGTTCCCCAAACTCTTTCGCTAAATTAGCACTCAGGTATAGAGAGTGATAACCTACATCTCTGACCAAAGCGAGCCAACAAGCTTCGATGCTTGTCCCACGACTTTCTCAACCAGACAGCATGAAAAGGTAAGTTCTTTCGAGAACGAGGAAGTGATCAATTCCTACGACACAGATGTCAGGAAGTGGCAACTTGAGAAAGCCTTTCAACCCTACTTTCTAGTATCTAACTCATCCTGTCGCGGTTGTTGAATGTTACCCTTTCGCACCAGCTAAACCTATTAATTTACTTGAAACTCAAGATTGTTGTAGAGGTGAGAAATCTATGATGATCCGGCGTTGGCAACCAATTGAAGCAATGGAAATCCTTCGTCGCCAAATTGACCAAGTGTTTGATGAGTTCAAAGACTTAAGTAACGAGCGATCGCAATCCTGGGTACCGGCAATTGAGTTGCAAGATACCCCAGAAAACCTGCTTTTACGAGTCTTACTTCCTGGTGTCGATCGCAACGATATCGATATCCACGTAACCCGAGAAGCTGTCTCGATTGTAGGTGAGCGTCGTTACCCAAAGGGTGCTGAAGATCGAGGCTACTTCCGTTCTGAATTCCGCTACGGCAACTTCCAGCGGGTTGTACCTCTGCCTTTACCCGTACAGCAGGAGCGAGCTAGTGCCGAGTTCTGTGATGGTATTTTGACTCTAACTTTGCCCAAGTCGGAAGAGTATCGCCATCGGGTCGTCAAAATCAACCTGGGCGAGATGGTATCAGTAACACCAAGAGCTACTCTGGATGCTGCCAGTGAGCCGATGCACAGCGAGAGCCGCGCCACTGTAGCTACTGCCGCTTGATGCAGCACTCCACACGGGAGAGGCGATTAGGGTGTGTTTTTGAACCCGGAGTTCCCCCCCAGCCCCCAATGAATAAAAGTCTTAGTCCTTACTCCTCTCCCCTTTTAGGGGAGAACGAGAGGAGTGGGGGGAGAATTTAGTCAAAGTCCCCCTTTTTAAGGGGGATTTAGGGGGATCTAAATTCCTCACTCATTGATGGTGAGTATTTTGGGAAAACCTTGAGTTTTTAACTGAATCGGGAGAATTAAGGATGGCAACTGTCTCTTTAAGCGTTTCTACGGTAAAACCGCTTGGAGATCGCGTATTCGTGAAGGTGCGAGAAGCTGAAGAAAAAACCGCTGGCGGAATTCTTCTGCCTGACACGGCAAAAGAGAAGCCCCAAGTCGGAGAAGTTGTTGCCGTTGGTCCTGGCAAACACAATGACGATGGCTCGCGCCAGACACTGGAAGTCCAAATTGGCGACAACATTCTCTACTCTAAATATGCCGGAACCGACATCAAGTTGGGTGGAGAAGAATACGTTCTGCTCTCAGAAAAGGACATTCTGGCAACTCTGGGTTAGCAGGTTGCAGGTTAGTAGGCTATAAGTTTTGAATTTACCAACCTTCAACATTCCAACCTAGCCTGCGGCAACGGCTACGCCGAACAACATTCCAACATTCAACCTTCAACATTCCAACCTTCAACATTCCAACCTTCAACATTCAACCTTTCGATAGGAGGAATATTCATGGCTAAGCACATTGTTTATAACGATCAGGCGCGTCGTGCTTTGGAAAAAGGGATAGATACTCTGGCTGAAGCTGTAGCCGTTACCCTTGGCCCAAAAGGGCGCAACGTGGTTCTAGAGAAGAAATATGGAGCGCCTCAAATTATCAATGATGGCGTGACTATTGCTAAAGAAGTTGAACTGGAAGACCATATTGAAAACACAGGCGTGTCTCTCATTCGCCAAGCCGCTGCTAAGACCAATGATGCAGCGGGTGATGGCACCACTACGGCTACGGTTCTGGCTCATGCAATGGTGAAGGAAGGACTGCGTAACGTAGCGGCGGGTGCCAATCCAATTGCTGTGAA
This sequence comes from Cyanobacteriota bacterium, assembly GCA_040756535.1. Taxonomy (GTDB): domain Bacteria; phylum Cyanobacteriota; class Cyanobacteriia; order Cyanobacteriales; family Coleofasciculaceae; genus JBFLZA01. Next base: position 5,442 of record JBFLZA010000069.1, on the reverse strand, counting down.
ACGGGGAATTGATAAAGCCACTAACTACTTACTCGATCGCATCGCTGAACACGCCAAACCTGTCAATGACTCGAAAGCGATCTGCGCTTCGCAGCAGCGCTTCGCTATCGCGCAAGTCGGTGCCATTAGTGCGGGTAACGATGAAGAAGTCGGTAAAATGATTGCCGATGCGATGGATAAAGTTGGTAAGGAAGGCGTAATTTCCCTGGAAGAAGGGAAATCGATGAACACCGAACTGGAAGTCACCGAAGGGATGCGCTTTGACAAAGGCTACATCTCACCCTACTTTGCCACCGACACCGAGCGGATGGAAACCTCTCTAGAAGAACCGTACATCCTGCTCACCGATAAGAAGATTACTCTAGTACAAGACTTAGTACCCGTGCTGGAGCAAGTTGCTCGTGGTGGCAAACCTCTGCTGATTATTGCCGAAGACATTGAGAAAGAAGCTTTGGCTACCTTGGTGGTGAATAAGATGCGGGGTGTGCTGAATGTGGCTGCTGTCAAGGCTCCTGGTTTTGGCGATCGCCGCAAAGCGATGCTGGAAGACATGGCGGTTCTCACGGGCGGTCAAGTCATCAGCGAAGACACGGGTCTGAAGCTGGAGAATGTCAAGCTGGAGCTGCTGGGCAAAGCCCGTCGCGTCACCATCACTAAGGAACACACCACCCTTGTTGCGGAGGGCAACGAGAAAGCTGTCAAGGCGCGTTGCGAACAAATCCGCCGTCAAATGGAAGAAACCGATTCCTCCTATGACAAGGAAAAACTGCAAGAGCGTCTAGCTAAACTCGCGGGTGGTGTTGCCGTGGTGAAAGTGGGTGCGGCAACGGAAACCGAAATGAAAGACCGCAAGCTGCGCCTAGAAGACGCAATTAACGCCACCAAGGCGGCTGTGGAAGAAGGTATCGTTCCCGGTGGTGGCACAACGTTGGTACACTTAGCTCCCCAACTGGAAAATTGGGCAGCCGATAAGTTACAGGGTGAAGAACTTATCGGTGCCATGATTGTCACCCGTGCCCTTTATGCTCCGTTGATGCGGATTGCGGAAAATGCGGGACAAAATGGTGCGATTGTCGCAGAGCGCATTAAGGAGAAGGAGTTCAATATCGGCTATGATGCAGCGAGCGATCGCTTCGTCGATATGTTTGAAGCCGGTATTGTTGACCCCGCTAAAGTCACCCGTGCTGCTGTACAAAACGCGGCTTCGATCGCTGGGATGGTGCTGACGACTGAGTGCATTGTGGTGGACAAGCCAGAGCCACCAAAAGCTAAATCACCTGCTGGTGCTGGCATGGGTGGCGGCGATTTCGACTACTAATTACTACAAGAGCGTTCCATTTAGAACATCAGTGTAGTAGTCGCGTTACTGTCTGTGAAAGTTGGAGATATGGGAATTGGTGAATTCAAATCCATTCCCTATTCCTCATTACCTCATCTTCCAGAAATCAAGTTTTCTCATTTGTGATACCAAGTTGCGTTCTATCATGTCATTCTGAGCGAAGCGAAGGGTTGCGCTCAGCATGACAGATTACCTCTTTGACTGCAACTTGGTATGAATTGGTGTGAGGAGTTTTAAAAACTAGTTCTCAACTAACTCCATAAAACATAGAACAAACTCTGGTAGAGACGTTCCGCCGGAACGTCTCTACTAAATTCATATATGTCTTAACCGCATTGGCAGTTGCTATATCTGAAATCGAGAATTCACGTCAACAATTTTACGAGCATCTTTGCTGTGCCAAAGGCATCGTACTTCTAAAGTCACCCCTTGAGGACAAGCACTCAAAGAGTAGGTTAATTGGCAGGCGATGCACAACGTTCTGCTATCTCTTGAACTACCGTGAGGAATTGGCGCAGCAAGATCGAATCGGTCGGTGCTGGCTCTAACAAAGCCTTGAGATCTGCCCGTCGCCACACCACCGCAATTGCCCTTGCAAACGGGGTGTCTTGAAGCTCTCGGTAGACCACTCCTTGACGTTGAAGCGTTTGCACGTTGTCCGGTAGAATCGAGACACCTGCGCCTGCCGCTACTAAGCTAAGGTTGATCACCATCCAAGTGGCTTTGACCGTCTCCAGCAATGTTGGCTTGAATCCCCGAAGCTCAAATTGCGATAAGACCACTTCGTAGGAGGGTACCGCATCAAGCGGTGGCAAAATCAGCGGCTCGTGCTTGAGTGCTTCAAGTGGAATGTACGATCGCGCTGCCAGGGGATGATGTTCTGGCAATGCGACCACAAAAAACTCTTGCACAATCGGGAGAAAGTTCAGAGTTGAATCACCTGAGTAAGGATTGGGCAGATGTTCAAATCCAACATCGATCGAGGTGTCTCGCAGTCCTTGCATCATTTCCTCGAGCGCCATCGATCGCAGTTCCAATTCCACGTTCGGATAACGATTGCGAAAGGTTTTGAGAATGTCGGGAAGTAAACTATTGGCGATCGCAGTGTTCACCACCACGACCAGCTTTCCCAGTTCGCCACGACTCGCTTCCCGTGCGCGTGTCACCGCCCGTTCGAGCGCAGTAGTGGCAATTGTTAGTTCGGTGAGAAACACTTTTCCCGCCGCCGTCAACACTGGAGGGCGACGAGTGCGATCGAACAGTTCTACGCTCAACGCCGCTTCTAATGCCGCGATCGTTTTGCTGAGGTAGGATTGTTCCACATCTAAGCGCTGGGCCGCTTTGCTAAAGCTCTTTTTCTCGCCCGCTTCCGCAACCAGCTCCATAAAATACTCTAGCTGTCGGATCTCAAGCTGATTCCAGGATCGAAGGGACATTGCACCCAATTAGTATGATTAAAATGACATACTAATATATTCAAAACCGCCTTACTAGAATACTAATAAATCTCTAAGCTTGCTCTCAGAACTACTCGCAATCAGGACAGTGTTTATGAACGTGGAGTCTGGGAGTTCTTCAAGAGGCCCGCAAGCGATCGCTCTAACCTCTAGCCGTCTAAACCGAGACATCGAACTACCCCCGGCGGTAAAAGCCCAAGAGGCGGAAATTAGTTCCAGAACAATCGCCTATTGTCACGAAGCTCTCGATCGCAGCCGCTTTTTTTGCCTGCTGAAAGCTGGAGCGATCGCTCCACCAATGATGCAATATGCCTTTCTCCAGTACTATCATTGGCGCGATCGACTGCATCAGTGGTTTGGTTTGTGCATCGTCAAAGCTGGCAGTTGTACTGACCCCGATCAGAAATCTGCCATTATGTCTCTAGCGGATCACACCTTCACAGATTTGCAAGATGGTCATAGTGAGATGTATGTGGAATTCCTTCACGAGCTTGGATTGAGTGATACTGAAATTACGGCAGCTCAGCGAAGTGCCGCAACTGCATCGTATGAACGTTCATTTTTCGATGAATTCGGCTACGGAACCGACAACTTTTACGAAGCTCTGGCTGCGCTAAGTGGTCGAGAACTGTGCGTGTCAGTCCGAAATGCCAGACTTGTTCAGTCTTACTTTGATGTTCGTGGCATGAAGCACCCGACTTGGCTGAGCTTGCACGCCCAATTAGAGGTGAACCATTTCCAAGATTCTATTCGTCCGGTGCTGACTCGCTACGATGGGGATTGGGCCAAACTAACCAGCGTAATCAAAGCCGTCGAGCGTGGGATCGACCGACACGTACAATATTTTGAGGATATGCTGCATGAGTACGAATCCCAAGGCACTGCTGGTTAGGACGCTACTCGTCCATTAAGTGAACTGATTAAACTGGTAAAAATTGGGCTGGACGCACCCCAAATTACTGGCTGCACTTACCGAAAGTTGGGAGAAAGTTCGGGAATTGCGACCTAGTTGGAGCATAGAGCCGAACTCAATCGGGTTGGTGCTTTTAATATTCTAACTATTAGAAAGATATCAAAAAGAGGTCTCCTCCAACCCACCTCTTTCAACCGAACTATCAAATTTTAGGAGGTAATAATTATGGCGCTCATTCGTTGGGAACCCTACCGAGAAATTAACAGCCTACAGCGGGAAATGAACCGTCTGTTTGATGACATGGCAAAGACCACAGCTAATGGTGGAAACGGTGGAGTTGCATTTATCCCCCCAGCCGAGATGCAGGAAACTCCCGAAGCTATCCATCTAAAAGTAGAAGTTCCTGGGATGGAAGCAACTGACTTAGATGTGCAAGTAACAGCCGAGGCGGTTTCAATTAGCGGGGAGCGTAAAGAAGAAACTAAGACCGAAGAAAAAGGTATGACTCGCACCGAGTTCCGCTATGGGAAATTTCAACGGGTGATTCCGTTATCTACTCGGATTCAAAACGACAAAGTCCAAGCTGAATACAAAAATGGCATCCTGAGCCTGACTCTACCGAAAGCCGAAGCAGAGAAGAACAAGGTCGTCAAAGTCAATATTGGTTAATTTTCTTTCAGCTTGGTAATGGGTAATGGGTAATGGGTAGTTGGTGAAAAGGCAATTACCCATGCCTCATTCCACCAAAATTTTAAGAGGTGGGAGGTAGAAAAGATGGTCAAGGATGCCGAGAAAAACGCGGAAGCAGACCGCAAGCGTCGCGAACAAATCGCCAAAAAGAACCAAGCCGACTCGTTGGCGTATCAAGCTGAGAAACAGCTCAAAGACTTGGGTGATAAAGTCCCTGTGGCTGGCAAGAGTCGGGTTGAAATGCTAATTAAGGATTTGCGCGAGGCGATTAACAATCAGTGTAGGTAATTTACTGGCTCCAGTTTAAAATTGCTCGAATCTGGTCAACTAACTCCTGAGCTTTAAAGGGCTTAGTGATTACGCCTGTTACACCCAAGTCGATAAATTGTTGTTGTTCGCTAATTTTTGCCTTGGCTGTCAGCAAAATTGTGGGAATGTGGGCTGTTGCCGCATCAGCTTGTAATTGTCGAAATGTTGTTGGGCCGTCCATATCAGGCATCATGACATCTAGTAAAATGGCATCCGGCTGTTGTTGTTTTGCGATCGCTAATCCCTCACTACCCGAAGCAGCCGTCATTACCTCCCACCCCGCTGCTACCTCCAGGCAGATCTGGATAATTTCTCGAATACCATCTTCATCATCAATCACTAGGATTTTCTTGGTCATCAGGCTCGCTGTCTTGTGTACTCAACCCAGGCAGCGTGAAGTAAAAACAACTGCCCTCACCTAGATTACTCTCAACCCAGATGCGTCCACTGTGTTGTTGCACAATACTCCGACAAATTGCCAAGCCTAAACCCGTTCCTCCTTTTTTGCGAGAATCGGAGGCATCGACTTGGTGAAAGCGCTCAAAAATACTCTCTAGATTATCGGCAGGAATGCCACGCCCTTGGTCTTGAACTTTAAATAATACAATCGGGAATTGAGGAGGAACAGTGGAGTTTGTTTCTGAACCCTTCCCTATGTAAGAGGAAGCCTCTTTCTGCTTGTGTCTCTCTGTATCCTGTTCACCGTATCCCCGCATTCCCTCGTATAATCTCCG
>JBFLZA010000068.1:0-19382 GCA_040756535.1 Cyanobacteriota bacterium | reverse complement strand
TAAGTGGACTGAAATCCCTGAGCCATCAGTGTTTAGTCCTCTACCCTTCGGGAACGCTACGCGAACAGAGGGCTTTTTTTATTAGCCAGGGATTTAAATCCCTGGCGGTTAATGCAACTGGTGCAAGAGCTCAGCCAGAATTTCTCTTTAGCAATTTTTCATTTTTCGGCAAGACTCTATCCAATAGATGGTAGCGGATTACTCCTTCTATGCTCCTTGGATAGAGGTAAATTTTACTCGATTAGAAGATCATAAGAATGCAAAGTAACGAACTCTAATTAGGAAAAAGCTATGAGACGCACAATTCTTACAGCATTGGGAGTTCTGACAGCGATCGCAGGGTTAGCTAGCTCTGTTCAGGCCCAGCCAACAGAAGCATCAAACTCAGAAACTGGAGAATTTACATCAGGTGGTTCTCTTGGGGGTATTAGAAATAGAAGCGTACAAAATGACTTTAATAGATTCTTTCTAGACAATTCTGCGGCCCCTGCACCCGCTAGGGCTGGTACTGTCCCCAATAATACTGAGATTAATGATACTTTTACCCCTCGCCAGCAGCTAGGTGTCTTGCAGATCAGTGATGACGTGCAATTAATTTCTAACGACCCGCTTTACGCCCCCACTGTTCGCGTCCCCGGACAAGAAAATCAGCCGTTTAACAACATTGAAAGGGTGCGAGTCCAGGTCGATGTTGGTCAATAGTATCTGCACTATTCATAGAGCCTTCTGATGCATGAGTAATGATTAATGGCAGTTAGTTCAGAATTATCCTTGGAAGCGATCGCCTCTCGCCTCGTCTAAGCAAAAGGCGATCGCTTTAGTTTTTCATCTCGCCCTAAGATGGCTCTGTGGGCCGATTAAATGGATAGGCTGAGGAATCCCAAAATTGGAGTAAGCATTTACACTCAGATTAATTGTGCCTTAGCGACACCCCATCTGAGTTAGCTCCAACCATGTCAAAGTTCGATGGTCAACTCGATGCTCCACTTGCTCCAGTCCAACCCTCCCCTACAGCCTTGGAGCTAGATTTGCTCAGAAACTCCCTCCTCACTCCACCTATTCCCAACTCCAACCAAACGACCTATCCACCCGGAACTGAACCCAGCCTTCAACAAACCTACCATTGGCTAGCTCGATTGGCGCGTCAGCTCCAACAAGACAAAACGAAAGAATTTTTGATTGAAAATATGCAGCCTTCCTGGTTAGAAACTTCTACTCAAATGTGGCTGTATCAAATAGCAATAGGGCTAATCACCGGGTTAATCGTTGCCCTAATTTATGTAGGAACAACTGGACTAATTGGAGCGACTATTGGTGGATTAAGTTACGCGGTAATTTTAGGTTTTACTAAGGAAATATACCCCATTACAAGCCTCAAGTTCTCTCTTGACTTTGCCAAAAAACAATTATTCGCTTCATTGCTTGAAGGGCTTTGGTGGGGTCTAATTTATGGTATAATTGATGCCTTCGTTTGTTGGTTGCTTTGGGGATTCAAATGGCTATTCTTAGGAATGGCTGATTCCTTAGTTTGGGGACTCATTGAAGGATTGATTTGGGGGCTATTGGTTCCAGGATTTTCTCATCCAACTGTCAGCAATCAAGGCATGAGAGAATCCGCTATAAATGCAGGAATTTTTACAGTCATTGGTGGTGTAGCTTGGGGTCTACTTTATGCTGGAGTCCTCTTAGCATCAGGCGAACCGTTAGAACCCCTCGATCTACTCATCGATAGCATTGGTAATGGCGTGTTTTTCGGCATCTACGTGGGTGGGTTAGCTTGCCTGCAACACGTTATCCTGCGCTGGATTCTCAAGCAGAATGGTGCTATTCCTTGCAACTATGCTCAGTTCCTCGACTATGCCACTGAATTGGGATTTTTGGAACGGGAGGGTGGACGATATCGATTTATCAACGACTCAGTGCAGGAGCATTTTGCTCAGATGCCGCTGAATAACCCCAAGCCTAACGTGAACAAAAGATTTTGGCTGTTTGCGCCTTAAGCTGGAGGCAGAGCCTCTAAAACAGCATTCCAAGGCTGGAGCCTTGGAACGAGATAATGCAAATTTTTCGTAGGGGCACGATATATCGTGCGCTACCTGTGTTCCACGTTCGACGATAAGAGCCTAGTACAGCGCGGCGGAAATAACCCACCCGTTCAAAAAGGTTAAAAAGCTTACTGCACAAGTAATATCCTTTCTACCTCCTGCATTGGAGCCTTGGAGCCTCCTGCCTCCTGCCTCCTGCCTTCTTGCACTAGAATGTTTTGTCTGGCGAATGCCGAAAACCCCTAACGGGTTCAAAAACTCTACCCAGACGAGACGATTTTAAGGATGAGCAGACTGGCGACAGGAAAAAGGAAATATTTAGGCGTTTACCTCATTGCCTTTTGCCTGCTCATTGTACTGCTGGCAATACCCATTTCCGTAAATGCTGACCCCTCACCGAGCCCCCCACCTGTTGAAACGCTAGAACAGATGCGTGAAACAATCGACCAACAACGGTCGGATTTGAAAAAAGAACGCGATCGCATTTCTGAAATTGAAAAAGCCGTCCAAACTCAACTTGACGCGATCGCAAAGAATATCCAGGTAACAGACACCGCCTACCAAGATTATGCCGCTCAAATCGAACTGGCTAACCAATATCTGCGAGAGATACAAGAAGAATTAGCGATCGCAGAACGGGGATATTACCAACAACAAGCCGCTACTATTGCTCGACTGCGTTTCCTACAACGCCAACGGCAAACCGGCTTTGGTTGGGATATTTTACTCAAAAGCCAAAATCTCAACGAATTTCTCGATCGCCGCCGCCACGTTAAATTACTGTTTGCCGCAGATCGGAAAATTTTAGCTAGTTTAAAAGCTGCATCCGATCGCATTAACCAGCAAAGGATACAAGTAGAAACACAGAAAAACCAGATTGCCCTCCTCACCCAGCAATTATTGGTACAAAAGGCACAATATCAAGCACAGCTTGATACACACGAGTACCTCATGGAGCGGCTCAAAACTGACAAACAAGCCTTAGAAGCCGCACAAGCTCAGTTGTCTATCGATTCGAGAAATATCGGTATCCTAATTCGCCGACAAGTTGCCGCTGCCAACAAAGCCAGGTTTCCCTACACAGGTACTTTTAACAATGGCCCACTGCTGTTCCCCTCCGATGCCGTGATTTCCAGCAACTTTGGTTGGCGGCGTCATCCTATCCTCGGTTACCAGCGCTTCCATTCCGGTATAGACTTTGGTGCTAGCTATGGCAGTACCATTCGGGCAGCAGAAGGCGGTACGGTTATTTTTGCGGGTTGGTATGGGGGTTACGGCAATGCAGTGATTATTAATCACGGTGGCGGCATTACCACCCTCTACGCTCATAGCAGTAAGCTTTATGTAAGCGAGGGACAAATCGTGCAGCCTGGAGATGCGATCGCTACCGTTGGTTCCACAGGACTCTCCACCGGGCCTCACCTCCACTTTGAAGTTCGTAAAAATGGCGAACCCGTAGATCCAATGGCTTACCTGTAGCGCTTGCAAGGAAAGGCTCCAGGGCAAAGGGCAGAAGGAAGAGGGAAAGAAGGGAAAAAGAACTTTAGTCGTGGGTGTAAAGCCGACACGTCCAAGAAAAAGTTTTTCAACGTAGGAGTCTTCTGCCATCTGCCTCCCACCGTCTGCCTTCTCTAATTGGCAGCACATCAAGCTCTGAGTAATTTGTCAACCCTCCAAGCGATTTTGCGGCATGATATGCTATTGTGGGGAAACAAGGGCATGTAGCTCAGTGGATAGAGCATCAGATTCCGGTTCTGAGGGCCGGGGGTTCAAATCCCTCCATGCTCGTAAAGTTAAACTCAATCAAATCCTTGTTCAATAAGGGTTTGAGCTGATGAATAATTAACTGTCACATTTATAAATGTGGCAGTTTTTTAGTGTTTTACCATGACATTACCTTCACGACTGGCTACCCTTACTCAGATTCAACTCAATACCATTGCCCAAAACGCCCAAAGCAAAGCCTTAGAGGGCCAATTACCCGACTACCTCCCCCTACTTGATCGGGCTAATCCCGCTTGGTTCGCGATGCAAATACAGAATTTGGAGGGTGAGATTTATACAACAGGCGACGTTACTTTGTCGTTTCCGCTGATGAGTGTGATCAAGCCGTTTGTATTGCTATTTTTGCTAGAGCAGATGGGAATACAAGCCGTGTTTGAGCGCGTCGGCATGGAGCCATCTACGGAGCCTTTCAATTCACTCCAACAACTGGAAGCGGATGGGGGTTGGCCACGCAACCCGATGATCAATAGTGGTGCAATGGTTCTAGCGTCTCTGTTGCCCGGAGAAGATGCTCCCTCTCGCTGTGAAGGCTTGCGACAGTGGCTCAATCAACGTGCTTCCTGCCATCTGGTTTTAGATGAATCCCTGCTAAGGGCTGTGCTACAAGCTAACAATGAACGCAATCGAGCGATCGCAAAAAAGTTAGCTGAGGCAGGTTATCTCGATGCAGCAGAAACTGCGATCGACACCTACAAACATATTTGCTGTCTATCAGCAACCGTTGCCGATTTAGCGAACCTGGGAATGCTGCTCGTAAAAAATCAAGCCGATATTAGCCCCGAAAACCGTCGTTGTGTCAATGCACTAATGACCACTTGTGGCTTGTACCAGGACTCTTTCCGCTTTGCGGTACAGGTAGGACTCCCAACTAAGTCAGGAGTAAGCGGTGCAATTGTTTCTGTAGTACCCTCTCAAGGAGCGATCGCTTGTTACAGCCCCCCTCTAGATCGAGTGGGTAATTCTGTGGCGGGTTTGTTTATCTTACAGCAGCTCGCGCAAACTCTAAATCTGAGCGTGTTTGGCTAGAGAAGAAAGGCAGGCACTCTTTTGAACAACATGATCTAGAGTTTGACGTTTTTACCCTCAATCCAAACCTTCAGGCATTTGTTTCGTATGAGCCATAATGCGGAAATACAGTCATCTACCGTATGACTGATAACAACAGCTAGCTGTTTGGAGGGGGATAGGTTTTGAAACTGCGTCAGAAAACACTGCTACTCATCGGTCTTACCCTCGCTGGTTTAATTGGGGTGTTGTATGCCAGCTTATCGACCATCTTTCAGAGTAGTTTTGCCGAACTAGAAGAACGAAATGCTCATCAGAATATGCGACGGGTGCAGGAGGCGTTGTCCGATGAACTCGAAACCTTAAATGTCACCACTGCCGATTATGCCAAGTGGGATGATACTTATGCCTTTATTCAGAATGCAAACCCTGATTATGTTCGGGGAAATCTGTTAGATGAAAATTTTGTCCGCCTTCGGCTCAACTTTTTTCTCCTGTTCGACACTAACAGCAAACCCGTTATCAGCAAAGGCTTCAATTTAGAGCAAAAACAGGAAATACCCATTCCAAAAAGCTTGGAACAACACCTTATCTTCAACAGCTTATTGCTCAAGCATCCCCATACAGGTAGCAGCATCGCTGGTATCCTGCTTTTGCCCGAAAGTATCCTGATGGTTGCCTCCAACCCAATCCTCACGAGTCAAGGCACTGGCCCCAGTCGAGGTTCCCTGATGATGGCCAGCTATCTCAATACCAAGAGAATTGAGCAACTGGCTAAACGCACTCAATTATCTCTGAGTATGTATCGGTTCGATGATGCCCAGATGCCTCCTGATTTTCAAGCAGCACGTTCTGCATTGGCAAAGATAGAGACAAAAACTGCACTCAATACTCAACAAGCACCTATCCTTATCCGACCTCTGAGTGCTGATGTGATTGCGGGTTATACGTTGATACGAGATATTTATAACCAACCTGCACTGTTGTTGCGGGCAGATATGCCCAGAGAAATTTACAAACAAGGTCAAGTTAGTCTAATTTACCTCATTTTGTCCCTCTTTGGTGTAGGAATTGTTTTTACCATCGGCACTTTATGGTTATTAGAAAAAACCGTACTGTCACGGTTAGCCAATCTCAGCAGTAATGTTGAAAAGATTGGTGCCAGCAGTGACCTTACCCTTCGCGTCTTTGTAACGGGAAATGATGAATTAACAACGCTGGGTAGCACAATTAACTCAACCTTAGACGCTTTGGAGTCCGCTTCCCAAAAAATTGTAGAAGAACGGGAAAAAGCAGAACGATTACTCCTGAACATTTTGCCCGCATCGATTGCCAAGCGATTGGAACAGGAACAGAATACTATTGCTGATAGCTTTGACGAAGCAACTGTATTGTTTGCCGATATTGTTAATTTTACCAATCTTTCTAGTGAGATATCGCCAACCGATCTTGTGGGTTTACTCAATGAAATTTTCTCTCGATTTGACCGCTTAGTAGAACGGTATGATTTAGAGAAAATCAAGACGATTGGCGACTCTTATATGGTAGTGGGAGGTTTGCCCTTGCCTTGCGATGATCATGCGGAAGCTGTTGCAGAGTTTGCCCTGGATATGCAGCAGGAAATCGAGGAATTTAATGCCGAAAAAGGTCAGGCTTTTAGGATGCGAATTGGTATTAATACTGGGCCTGTGGTTGCTGGCGTGATTGGCATCAAAAAGTTTATCTACGACTTGTGGGGCGATACGGTTAATATAGCGAGTCGCATGGAATCTCATGGTGTTCCAGGTTGTATTCAGGTTTCAAGTACGACGTATGAACGATTGAAGGACAAATATGTTTTTCAAGAACGGGGCATGATTGATGTCAAAGGTAAAGGAAAAATGACTACTTATTTACTCAATGATAGGAAATTCAACACTTTGGTAATAGGTAATGGGTAATGGTTAGCGAGGTTAAATCCGCCTAATTAGCTGTAAAAGAAGGGCTTCTGTGTAATTAGCAATTTTCCAAACAATTGAGTCTATTAAAATACATAACAGCTCCAATTGTGATAATCTTCTGGAGATTGAAAATCACTTATCTTTCCGGATAGATTGCGTTTCACAGTCGGCATATTAGGGGGCGCGGTCTAATGACTAACGGTTGAAAACGTCTAAAATAGATCGCTATGTGTAACTAGGCTGGCGGTCATGAGCAATTTCCCTGACTTTTCCCGTCACGGCTATCAAATCACTCAAATACTGGGGCAAAACTATCAAGGTGGGCGAGTAACCTACAAAGCAAAAAGCCTTACGACTCAGCAACCGATAGTCATTAAGCAGTTTAGGTTTGCACACTCTGGTGCTTGCTGGGAAGATTACGATGCCTATGAGCGAGAAATTGAGGTGTTGCGATCGCTCAATCATGTCGGCATCCCCCAGTACCTAGACTCTTTCCAGACCTCAACGGGTTTTTGTATGGTGCAGGAGTACAAATCCGCACCTTCCTTAGCTGTATCCCGCCGTTGGTACCCAGAGGAAATTAAGCATATTGCCCTTTCGGTCTTAGAGATTTTGGTCTATTTGCAATCACAAACACCACTAGTGATTCATCGAGACCTTAAACCGGAAAATATTCTCGTGAATCGGCAAGGACGATTGAAAGTAACCCTCGTAGATTTTGGCTTTGCTCGCATAGGAGGCGGTGAAGTCGCTGTCAGCAGTTCAGTTAAGGGAACTCTGGGATTTATGCCGCCCGAACAGTTGTTCAATCGGCAACTGACAGCAGCATCTGACCTTTATGGGTTGGGTGCGACCCTAATTTGCTTACTCACCGGCACCCCATCCGCTGAGATTGGCAAGTTGATGAATGCTGATTATCAAATTCACTTCAAACCATTGGTGTCACAGCTAAATCCATACTGGATTAACTGGCTGCAAAAGATGGTGGCACCTAACCTAAAAAACCGCTATGCCAACGCCGCTGAAGCCATAAACGCCCTTAAGCCTATTGGAGTCTACAGTTTAGGCACCAAGATTGGGATTCCAGGGACGACCTTTATACTATTTAGAATGAGCTTGCTGGGATTAGGAGTTCCCTTTTTAATCGGCTTATTGGGACTGAGCATTGCATTCATGAAGACTGCGCCTAGTACAAACCCATCGGCTCACGAGATAATCGAACCCTAATAGATAATTGCTCCCCAACCAAAATTCCTACTACTCAGAACAATTTAATGCGTATTTATCGACCCTTTGAAAACCATTTTCGGGGAACAAATAAACGGTGTCCTGACTTCTCAATGAAGGTTAAGCCTTCAGCACTCCATTCAACTTTTGACTCTTTTACATAGGTATCTACATCTTCTAATTCTGAGGTAAAGGAATACTCTTTGTAATGCCCATAAGTGGGAGTTACACTGATGACAAGATAATATTTTCTGTTTAATGTGTAAGGAAAACGCGACCAATCCAAGCCCCCTTCACCCACATACAGGCAATAACCGTAGGAATCATTCTTTAGTGACTCCGGTTGGCATGACTGCCAAATGATGCGGTCAGAAGCGCGAGTCAACTGCATTGTGAAAATTACAGCCAAGAGGAATGAAGCAAGAGTTACCCCAATTGCTGCAAGGAGGAGTTTTGACTTTCTAAGCATGTCATAACAATTTTATGGAGTTGCTCATAGTCCACCTTCCCTCGATCATTGCGAGGCAAGCGCTCAACCGGAACCCAATGTTTAGGTTGCTTGTAGTTACTCAATCTATCTTTCAGTACTGTGTGCAATAATGCCATAGATGTCGTTTCTGAGTGGGGAACATAAATAGCCGTTACTGCTTGGCCCCAGTCTAGATCGGGAATACCCATCACGCAAACATCGCTCACCAATTGTGTAGCTTGAATGGCAGCTTCTACTTCAGCAGGAAAAACATTTTCTCCACCAGTAATAATCTTCCTGCTGTTCCGTCCAACTATATGTAAGTAACCTCTATCATCAAAAAATCCCAAGTCGTCTGATTGTAGAAGTTGGATTGGAAATTGAGAATTCTCATTCCCCCATTTCCCTTCAGGATAGTAACCCAATGATAAAGAATCGGCTTGAATGGTAATAATACCTGTTTGATTGGTTCCTAATCGTTCCCCAGTGGAACTGCGAATCGTGACTTGAGCATGGGGGAGAACTTGGCCACAGCTATTGTTACCTGCGAGGAAATCTTCGGGTTTGAGCGTAACCACTTGAGAGGCAGTTTCTGTCATGCCGTAGGTGGGCGATAAGGGAATGTTGTTATCTCTCGCTTGTTCTAAAAGAGATTCCCAAGCAGGCGCACCTCCTAAAAGAACGGTTCGGAACCGAGATAACCAAAGGGTTAGCTGGGGATTTTGCAGGCAACGTTGAAGCTGGGTTGGGACTAAAGAGATGAAAAATTCGGCTGGATTAATCTCAAAGTCTTCCCCTGCTTCCAACTGTTTGGACGACTTAATAATTAGCCTTCCTCCTGTGGTAAAGGAACGCATAAACTGCATCAACCCACTAACGTGATACAGCGGTAAAACACAGAAAGAATTGACGAGATTTTGTCCAAAATATTGATGAAATCCACGCACCGATGCCATTAAAGTTTCCCAAGTGTGGATGGCAAAGCGGATTTTTCCGGATGTTCCTCCGGTAGGTATCATGATTAAGCCTGCTTTGTGTATCAAAGATGGCGAGATGGGGAGATGAGGAGATGGGGAGATGGGGAGATAGGTATTAGCTTCTTGCCCAAAAATTAAATCGGGTTGAACTAATTCAAAAACTTGCTGCCATTCTTGTTGTGTCCAGTTGGGATTGCATAAGAAAACAGGACAGTTGGCGGTAACGGCGGCAAGGAAAGCGGCAAGAAACCGTAGGGGATTTTGTTCAGCGAGGAGGATTTGGGGTGGGATTCTCCCTGGCGAGTATTCGGTTAATTGCTCGAAGTATTGTTCGGTGAGGCGGTAAAGTTCGATACTGTCGTAACCCATCAACCAATCGTTACTGGCACGCTGTTTGAGATACGCTAAGGGTTCTGCCATAAGTGTTCCAACCAGGTTTGCTCATCTTCATTGAACCAGTGATTGACTCCAAAACCAACAGCGCGATTGGGGTTGGATAGTTCAGAGGCGAGTTGGAGAACCGCTTGTCGTGCGATCGCAGTTTCAAACACCGACGAAAATACTGCATCGATATGGTATTGTTGGCAGAACTGCCGGAGGCGTCTAGGAGAACCTGCGATCGCAGCCTTGATCACAAAAATTCCCCGCCATCCCCGTTGGTAACAATCCTCCAACGAGTTAATCGTTGCTACCGATTCATCTAAGGCAAGGGGTGTGGCATATTGAGTACTCATCTCCAACATGGCGTCGAATTGTTCAGGAGGTAGCGGTTGTTCCAAAAATTCCACCATTCCTGTCTCGTCTGCCGTCTTCAACCACTGATGTGCTTCTTGCTGAGTGAGTCCCCCATTTGCATCCAAGCGCAATTTTGCCGATGATGGTAGTGCTTGAATCAGTTGGTTCAATAGCTTAAGTTCATTTGCGATCGCACTAACGCCAATTTTCCATTTAAACGTGCGACTCCCTTGCTGCCAAGGAGTTTGCCAGGACTGTAATGCAGCTTCCCCAGTGGGTAATAGATAACTATAGGGGATTTTGGGGCGCGAGAGTCGGAGGCCTCCTCCGACTTTAAGTAGCGCCCTGGATTTTGGATTGGCAAAATTCTCCCCTGTCTCCCTTGTCCCCATTCTCATTTCCCATGCCGACTCAAACCCAAACTGACAGGCAGGGAGTTCATCTGGGATGGAAAAAACCTGTGTTGCTGTAATGTTTAAGGGTAATTGCTGGCAAAACTCCAATGCTTGTACTAAAGTTTCAGAACCAAACCAAGGAATAGGTGCAATTTCACCCCAGCTAACTTGTCCGGTTTCGTCCCTGAGGCGAAGGATGATACCTTCTCGAACATCCCAAGTCCCGTGATGGGTAGAGAGAGGACGTTGAAAAGGACGTTGGTAAGGACGAAAATCGAATTGATAAGCTGACAAATATAAGCTTGACATCTTGTTTACTTGTAGGGGCACGGCATTGCCGTGCCCTTACTGTATTCTATGCTCCTAGAAACGCAGATATAGATGCAAAGAGAGCTGATGAATTTACACCTTATCTGTGTCCATCTGTATGCATCTGTGGTTTTTCTTGCCAAAAATGTGAATGTCTTTCGACTGGTGCAAAAAATCGAAAGACTAATGATTACTAACCAATGACAAATCCCAATCCCAGCAATAATCCACTCCAAAAGTGCATACCTATGGCGATAAACTTAGAATTGCTCACTTTCTCCGGTTGGTCGTGGTACTGGTGGACGTGCCGACATAACTTAAGGGCAATGGGTAAACTGACAAACACGAGCAGCGTCCAAAAGGGGAAAATACCGAAGAGGACGAATAAACCCGCGATCGCATATACACTGCTACCCACCCACCACAGGACTTGAGAACCACGCTTCGTTCCCAGGCGG
The DNA here is from genome assembly GCA_040756535.1 of Cyanobacteriota bacterium. Classification (GTDB taxonomy): domain Bacteria; phylum Cyanobacteriota; class Cyanobacteriia; order Cyanobacteriales; family Coleofasciculaceae; genus JBFLZA01. The sequence goes on along the minus strand of JBFLZA010000068.1, from coordinate 8,037 downwards.
ACAATGGGCGATCGCTTGCCGACGGCGGCATCGTCCTCAACTTGGTGGAAATGGGAGCAAAACAAAATGATACTGGTGATGATGCCAACAATCACTGACGCCGCTAAACTATTCACTGACCATGTTTGAGTCTGAGAGTAGTAAGCCGCTTCTACTGCCATGGGGCCAAAGGTGATAAAACAGATAATCTCGCCTAATCCCTGGTAACCCAAGCGAAATGGTGGCCCCTGGTAAGTGTATCCCAAAGCACAACATAGAAGGATGAGGGCAATTAGGGTAAAGTCGCGCTGCCACCATGCGATCGCTAAAATTCCTAGAATCCCAGCGGCTAAAAATAGATTACTTAACCCAAAAATCAGCGATTTATTTCCGGTTAAATTGACCAAAGAATGGGCTTTATTTTTATCAACCCCTGTTTCAGAATCAAAAACATCATTACTCAGATTCAGCCACGCAATAATCAAAATCGCTGACATTAAAAAGGTTGAGAAAATTGCGCCATTCATCATCCGAGTTTCAGCAAAAGCTACGGCGGTTCCTACCCAAATCGGGATGATTGCCACACTATACATCGGTGGCTTAATTGCAGCTAGCCACAATTTGCTGTTTGACTGTTCGACAAAAGTTGTAGTCATCAGACCGAATCGATTAAATTACTATAAACTAAGAATTTTCTGAAGTTTTTTCTCGCTTTTTAAGGATGGATTGAGACTCTCCAAGTTTGCTAGGGATACAACTTCCTACCCTCCTCTCCTTTGTTGTAAAGTTTATAGCACCATGACCACGCTGCTGACCCATTCCGGTATCACGCTAGGTGGCGATCGCTTCTTCGATACCATAAGTACATCTGCATGACTCCAATTGCTCATCTTGTGCTGTCGGTAGGTGTTTAACCACCCAACAGGGAATCTGACTGGGTGGAGTCGAGTCTAAACAAAGGTGTCAATCGACACCGGGAGTTAGGTAAGGAGCTAGTATGTCCCTTTAGACATCCCACCATTGTTAATGAGACTTTAGGAACAGAACTTCAAAAAACTTTACTATTCCCGATCCTCTATGCCAGTCATTCCATACCGCACTAATCTCTTTCAAGATCGCCGGGAGCTCTATCAACTGCTGTTGACCGGAAAACAGCAGTCAATGGAAAAAGGTTGCCCTCAGATTGTTAGTATTTCTCAAGAAATTCAACCGTTAGATCCACTCGCTGTCCTCCAAGGAATTGCTAAGCCAGAGCAACTTCAATTTTATTGGGAAAAAGCAAGCCAACGAGTAGCGATCGCGGCTATTGATGCCGCTGCCTCTATTAAGGTTGAAGGAGGAAATCGCTTCGATAAAGCTCAACAGTTTATCAAATCTCACTTAACTAATATCATTCCTTATGGAGACCTTGATTTACCCTTCTCCGGGCCTCATTTTTTCTGTAGTTTCACCTTCTTTGAGAAAAAAATAACCTCTCATTCTCCATTCCCTGCCGCTACCCTTTTCTTACCTCGCTGGCAAGTGTCCTGTTCTCAAGGGAGCTGTGTTGTTGTCGCTAATGTTGAAATCACAGCTCAAGTCAATCTTGCTTTACTAGCCGAACGATTAGGCAATCAACTCCGAAGAATTAGCTGGTATGACCGGAGAGTGTCAAACATTTATGAAATTACACCGAATAAAACAGTAAAACCTGCTGTAAAAAGTGCCGAACACTTCAAATCATCGGTTAAGTCTGCCTTAGAATCCATTCGGACTAATCAATTGAAAAAAATTGTTCTGGCAAGTACGATTGATGTTATATCACCAGAACCTTTTGATGTGGTTGATTCTCTGGATACCTTGCGAAAGCGTCATCCAGATTGTTATGTTTTTTTGACCAGTAACGGCAAAGGGCAAAACTTTATTGGTGCTAGTCCCGAACGGTTACTCAGCATTCACAATCACCACTTAGAAGTTGATTCCCTAGCAGGTTCTGCACCACGAGGCAAAACGACGGCTGAAGATGCCGCCTTTGCTTCTCGGTTGCTCGGTAGTGAAAAAGAACGGCGGGAACATCAGTTTGTGATTAATTGTATTACTGAACGCCTATCGAGCTTGGGTTTGACACCTTGGATTATGCCAACGCCTCAATTGCTCAAACTCTCCAACATTCAACATTTATGGACACCCATTCAAGCTGAACTTATTAAAGACATTCATCCCCTAGAAATTGTCGCCAAACTCCACCCCACTCCAGCAGTTGCAGGCGTTCCCACCAAGACGGCTCAAGATCTAATTCGCCGCTACGAAACTTTTGATCGTGCTCTCTATGCTGCACCCTTAGGTTGGGTTGATCATCGAGGAAATTGTGAATTTATTGTAGGAATTCGCTCTGCTTTAATAGAGAGTGAAAAACCTCCTCGACTTTTTGCCAACACCTATCGCGCCAGACTTTACGCAGGTGCAGGTATTGTTGCTGGTTCCGACCCCAACAAAGAATTGGCAGAAATTCAACTTAAACTTCAGGCTTTATTAAAAGCATTACTGTAAGCGAACTGATTTCTGATTGCCTAAATCTTGATCAGGGGGAAAAGTGTTTAGATCTTGCCCCCTTAATAGTCGTAGGTGGGCATTCTCTACAGAAGTTGAAAGCTGACTATAGCATTGGTAAACTTCTGCCCACCCTAAATCTACTTTGAGAGTTGGCTGCCGGGAAAATTCTAGTGACGGGATAGGATGGGTAGAGCCTGGTGCGATCGCAACCCTCTCTACACCCTTTGCACCGCAATAATTCCAGCTCATTAGATTGCAGACATCTATTCCTGATCCATCATTTTTGTTAAAAACAATTTTTCTTTTTTGAGAGACTAACGGATACTTGTGCCAGTTGGTCAATCGTCTGCTTTTTTATCCCAATAACCCCTGCAAATTGGCTAATTATTCCACTTACTACCATTCATTTTTCAAAGTTACACAAGGGCGTCCATGAAGCCAAATAAAAACTTTACTGTTAAATTATCAAACCGGAAACGCAACTCATTAACAAAATCACCCAGCTTCCAAGGGATACAAAACTATGTCAGAGACCAATGCATCTTTTATCAAAGTTATTTTCATGGTTCTTTGTGGAGCCTTATTCGCGACAAGTACGGTTATTTCCGACACGTGGAAAGATATTAATTCATCTAACCAAGAGCAACCCGAAGCGTTAGCACCTCAAACTGAGGTTTTACCTTAGTCAAAGTAAAATCTTAGTTTTTAGGCTCTGAGGAGTACTTCATCCACCGCAGCATCGCTATATTTTTGGTTGGCTTAGGTCTAACATCTTAATACCGGAGTGCCGTCTTTCCGATACTTGATCGTTTGTACATGCCCATTGATTTTCGCAATACCAACACCGTCTGGGCTTCCATCCTAGCGGAAACCTTGAAGCGCTTAGGCTTAACCACAGCTATCATCTGTCCGGGGTCACGCTCAACCCCTCTCGCTGTCGCCTTTGCCCAAGATGAGGAGATAGAAGCGATTCCAGTTCTAGATGAGCGTTCCGCAGCCTTTTTTGCCTTGGGAATCGCTAGGGCAACAAGTCGCCCCATTGTCCTTGTTTGCACCTCTGGTACAGCCGGTGCCAATTTTTACCCAGCCGTTATTGAAGCGAGGGAAAGCCGAGTACCGCTACTCATCTTAACGGCTGACCGTCCTCCAGAAATGCGGGAATGCCATTCTGGACAAACCATTGACCAACTCAAGTTATATGGCAACTACCCCAACTGGCAAGCTGAATTAGCCGTACCTTGTTTAGAAATCGGAATGCTGAACTATTTGCGGCAAACCGTCGTTCATGCTTGGGAGCGATCGCTTTTTCCTACCCCTGGCCCCGTACACCTCAACCTTCCTTTCCGCGACCCCCTCGCACCCCTACCCCAATTCGATACCAATACCCTACAGTCCCACTTTCAACCCGAAGATTTCTTCTCTCATCTTTCCCTTTCCCCTTCCCCCCTTCCCCCTTCCCCCTTCCCCCTTCCCTACCAAGACTGGCAACAATGCGAACAAGGCATCATCATTGCTGGTTTAGCTCAACCGCAAAATCCTAGGGACTATTGTGAAGCGATCGCTCATTTATCCCAAAGGCTAAAATGGCCCGTACTTGCAGAGGGACTCTCACCCGTTAGAAACTATGCCAACCTCAACCCCTATCTAATTTCCACCTACGACCTCATCCTGCGAAATCGTAAAGTAGCGCAACAGCTAGCACCGAAACAGGTGATTCAAATTGGAGAACTCCCAACCAGTAAAGAACTGCGGGCCTGGTTAGATGAAACTCAACCTCAACGTTGGATCATCGACCCCTCTCATCACAACCTCGACCCCCTGCACGGGAAAACAACCCACTTGCGAATCACGGTAGAGCAGTTGGAGAAAGAGCTGAAGGTTGGAACGTTGAAGGTTGAAAGTTCTCCAGAGGAGTTGAAGGTTGGAAAGTTGAAGGTTGAAAGTTGGGAAGACAACCTGCAACCTAATAACCTGCAACCTTCAACCCCGACGTATCTGCAAAAATGGTGTAAGGCCCAAGCTAAGGTGAGGTCAGCCGTTGACCAAGAAATGGCTGCAATGACTCAGCTATTTGAAGGTAAAGTAGCTTGGTTACTGTCTCAAATTCTGCCACCGGAGACCCCCCTATTTATCGCCAACAGTATGCCAGTACGGGATGTTGAGTACTTTTGGCAACCCAATAACGAGTGCATTCGACCCTTTTTCAATCGAGGGGCTAACGGCATTGATGGCACTTTATCAACAGCGTTGGGCATTGCTCACCGCAATCAAAGCAGTGTGATGTTGACGGGTGACTTAGCCTTGTTGCACGACACCAATGGTTTCTTATTCAACAACAAACTAATTGGGCATTTAACCATTGTCCTGATCAACAACAACGGTGGTGGCATTTTTGAGATGTTGCCCATTTCCAAGTTTGACCCACCCTTTGAAGCGTTCTTTGCTACACCCCAAGCTGTTAACTTTGCACAGTTGTGTGTAACCTATGGGGTAGAACACCACCCCATTCAGTCTTGGGAGCAGTTGAAGACGTTGTTAAACCCACTTCCTGATTATGGTATCCGAGTTCTGGAGTTGCAAACCGATCGCAAAGCAGACGCTAGCTGGCGTCAACAGTTTTTCGGAAAATTTGCAGATGGGATTGGCAGTACTTAACTCTACCTTAACCAGTACTCTCACTTTAGATAGTTATGATTGAGACTGGGTGCAATATAGATAAAATTCAACAGAAGACCCTAGTATGAACTATAAATTATAACATTTATCCTTCATACTTTTGAAGGTCTCTTAAGTAAGAAGATTCACCAATTGAAGAGGAAGTTATGGAGTTGGAGTTAGGGTTAAAGTTACTACTCCAAGGGTTACCCACGATCGCAAAAATATTCATCGCTTTACAAGAAGAGAGGCTGCGTCAGCTTAAGCAGCAAAAAGCGAAAGTTAGTCAAAAGAAGTTTAAACCCCCCGTTCACTGGGTCATTCCTCAAGAACATCAAGAGTTCCAAGCATGGCGTTTTGAGCAAGAAAAATCTCTCCAACAACACTTAGTTGCTTACAACCGTGAGACGCAGTTAAATATCGCCGCCTATCAGCGGGAAACAGCGCTGCAATTACCTGAGAGTCACAAAATTCTCGATCACTGGCCGTTAAGGTTATTTCCTTCTCAACTCTTAGGTTCTCATCACAACCCGCAACAAATCCCATTACGCATTTTTTTGTCACCCCCTCAAGTACAGTCAGCGCGATTGAGTGAGGTAGAGCAAGCACTACCTGAAATAGAGCAAAATTTAGCGCAAAGCCTTGGGGAATTTTTACATCAAAATTATCCCTTAACCAGTCAAGAAAGACCGACTGAGTTTTTAGCTGGAGCCTGGGAAAGCCAGCGCTTTCATCGAGAAGCCAGTATCAAGGCGTTGTTTGAGATGCTCAAATCCGAACCCACTTTGATTTTGGAATCAGAATTGGTGGGGGATGAGCTAAATTTGCGTATTGCCTACTGGGGGTTGGGTCAGCAAACCTATTGCTATCAAACCATTATCTCTCGACTGAATTACAGAGAATTAGTTTATAATTCAGCCAAAGAACGGGCTTTGAAGTGGAAAGAGACAGCAAACAAACTTTTAGCCTGTGGTGAAAGCACAGAAGATGTTAAAAAACTGGGTGGAGACAAAAGCTTCAATCTAGAACTCTTGGAAAAAGAAGAAAAATGGCAACAACTTGGCATTGATACCAGTGAACTAGCTCTCAACTATAAAGTCAAGAATAAGGATTTTGAAGCCCTCTCTCAACTCTTAATCACCTGTCACTGCCTAGTAGCGGGATGGGTAGCGGATGCTCATCACCTTGTTCAGTATGATGTATCGCCTTTATTACCGGAATTGCTCCCTCAATTGCTGGAAAATGCGGCTGATCAGCAATTAGTGGAAACTGTGATGCAAACCACAATTTCCGGGTATAAAGATATTTTCAATCTTTTAGAACTGGAACGCCCCTTATGGATTCCTGAACTGGCTTTAAAATTAGCGAAAAGTTTAGCAAATTTGCCGAATAAATCTTGGGCGAAAGAGCAGCTAGATTACTCGTTTAAAGCTTGGTGGAAACAGCATCAAATGCCTCGAATGGAAGAGTATAATGATTTGGCGATCGCGCTGCCAACTCTAACTCTAGAAGACAAGAATTATCTAGAAGCTTTCAAAGAATGTGTAGCTGCTCTTGGTGATGAGCAGGGTATTACCCAAGTTAATGAACTGTTAGGTGCTACCGAAGCGTTAAACAGTCAATCCCGACGGGAAAAAATTGCTTTAGTTCAATTGGAAGAGGAAACAACGATCGCTCAATTGGATAGCTACCGAAATGGCAATGGGCGATCGCAGCGCAAACCCCTATTGGAAAACGTTTCTCTGTTGCATACCCTGACTGGGTATTCCGGAAAAGCGGCATCAATTGCAGTGAGCTTGGATGGACAAACGATCGCGAGTGGGAGTGAGGACAACAGCATCAAGTTGTGGCACTTGCAGACGGGTGAACTGATCCAGACTCTGACGGGAAACTCAGGTCGGGTGTTGACGATCGCATTAAGTCCCGATGGACAAACTCTAGCTAGCAGTCACAAAACGAGCGATCGCAGTTGCATTAATATCTGGAAATTAGCTACGGGTGAACTCCTGTGTACCTTAACTGGGCATCACAAATGGATTTATTCTCTCGTCTTCAGTCCGGATGGGCAAACCTTAATTAGTGGGGGTTATAAAATCAAGCTTTGGGATCTAAATACGGGAGAATCCCTCCGCACCCTTGCTGGGCATAAGAAATGGGTTTATTCTCTCGCGCTGAGTCCCGACGGACAAACGCTTGTGAGTAGCGGCGGAGATAAAACCATCAAAATTTGGCACTTGCCTACTGGGGAATTAGTACAAACGTTAAGAGAACATTCAGACTGGGTGAGAACGATTGCCATTAGTCCCGATGGTCAACTGCTTGCTAGTGGGAGTGATGACAACACGATTAAGCTGTGGCGTTTGAGTACAGGAAAACTTATCCGTACCTTTACCGGGCATTCCGACTGGGTTTTGTCCCTGGCGATTAGCCCCGATGGACAAACCCTAATCAGTGGCAGTCGGGATAATACCATCAAACTCTGGCATCTGGATACCGGAAAACTGCTGTGTACTCTAACTGGTCATCAAAAATGGGTTTATTCCCTTGCTGTCAGTCCTGATGGACAGACTCTCGCGAGTGGTAGTGAAGACAAGACGATTAAAATTTGGCGAGCGGTTTAGTCGTTCGTAATTTGTAATTGATATTCAGATGGAGATTTAAACCCCAACTGAATATAGACAACTTGTAGAGACGCCCTGGCAGGGCGTCTGTACGGGGGATTCTAACCCGTCTTTAATTACGAATTACGAATTATACCAAATCCGCATTGATAGCCCCCCTTTCTTTCATGAGCGTATTCTTCTCCCCAGCTCCCCAGCTCCCCAGCACCCCAGCCCCCCGGCATGTCCACACATACAGGGGTTTTCTGAC
>JBFLZA010000067.1:0-19509 GCA_040756535.1 Cyanobacteriota bacterium | reverse complement strand
CTCATCTAATGTTCCTGCCTCGAACTTGGTTGCTCAATCACAGAATATAGCTGTCGCCATAAAGCTTGGGACTTTCTTTAACGCCCCAAACGACCAGGTATCAGTAAAAGACCTTCTGCTTTTTGCCATCTGCCATCTGCCTTTTGCCATATCAGACGAAATACAGCATACAAAGGTATTTTTTATTGACTATTGTTCAATTGTTCCTTTTAATTACGATTTTCTTTGTGACGAGCATCCTGCTATTTAGAGCATAATCCTTCCTGTTTTCTTGGCATTGATTTATACCAATTAAGCTGCTATAAAACGCATCAGTTGATACAACCCTAGTAACAGGTCTGAGTAAGAATTGCATACTAGAAGTAGCAATCCCTACCTCACTTTCTCCGAAAAAATCGGATTGCTAGAAGGTTTGTCCAAGTTACTTGTAAACACTACACGCAGGCGGCATTCCTCACCGCCTGAAGCCAAGATATCAGGTGAAGTATCCTGCCGTTGAATTGAGATGAATAAAAGACATTTTCTTACGTTTATTGCTTGGATATCTGTTGCATTTGTGGTGACAGTGGGTTGCGGTGAGCAAGCCACAAAAAATGCTCCGTCGAAAGCTTCAACCGCACAGTCACAACCCGTTGAGATTACCGTCTCGGCGGCTGCCAGTATGCAAGATGCCATGAAAGCAATAAAACCCCTTTACAAAGAACAACACGCAAACACCAAAATTACTTACAACTTCGGTAGTTCCGGGATGCTACAGCAGCAGATTGAACAGGGAGCGCCCGTCGATGTCTTCGTTTCGGCGGCAGATAAACAGATGAATGCTTTACAAGAAAAAAATCTTCTCCTTGAAGGAACTCGTAAAGACTTGCTCAAAAATCAAGTGGTCTTAGTTACACCCAAAAATGCGAAGGCTGCTAATATTTCTGATTTTAAAGAACTCACCAGCAGTAAAGTCAATCGATTCTCCATTGGAGACCCAGAAAGCGTACCCGCCGGACAATATAGCAAGCAAGTTCTGACTTCTCTCAAACTGTATGACCAACTCAAAGCAAAGACAGTTTTTGCTAAAGATGTTCGCCAAGTTTTATCTTATGTAGAGACAGGTAACGTTGATGCAGGCATCGTCTATGCCACAGATGCCAAAATATCAGACCAAGTTAAAATAGTAGCTACTGCACCAGAAGACACTCACAAACCCATTATTTATCCAGTAGCAGTGTTGAAAAGCAGTAAAAATCCTGAGATCGCTAAAGACTTTGTCCAGTTTTTATCAAGCGATAAAGCCAAAGCTGTGTTTGAGCAGTACGGCTTTAGCATGGCGAGTTAACAGCTACTCCACACTAACAGTTGATGTAGGGGGCAATGTGGCGCATCACTAGACCTATGTTGAAAATAGAAGTCAGGAGTCAGAAGCCAGGAGTCAGTAGAGAAAGATTTTTCATGGTGTCTCTTGCAAAAGCCTTAAATAAGTAGAGGCATCTAATTAAACATAAGGTAGATAATGCTCACGCTACAACTATCAAATTCATCTGTGTTTATCTGTGTGCATCTGTGGTTAAAAAACCAAATTAGCGAGTTAAAAGATTAGAGCGGTGCGTTACGTTTCTCTAACACACCCTACGAGTAAAACTATGACTGCTCTTGCTCCCCCCTTAAAAAGGGGGGTTGGGGGGGATCGATGTGTAGCCTCTTCATCACAAATTAGTATAAGTCAGCGCCATTTCACATAAAACAGATGGGGGCTTTCAGTAGCCCTCTGGAAATTATTGCCAGATATCAGCTATGGAATTTGATTTATCTCCCTTATGGATTTCTATAAAAACCGCTTTAGTTGCCACAATTTTCGCCTTTTGGCTAGGGATTGCCGTAGCTCGCTGGATGTTTGAGTATCAAGGAAAAGGTAAAGGGATAATCGACGGGATTTTAACTCTTACCCTGGTTTTACCGCCAACAGTCGTTGGCTTTTTGTTGCTGCTACTACTAGGTAGAAATAGCCCTGTGGGTCAACTTTTACTACAACTGGGACTCAATATTATTTTTACTTGGCCTGCGACAGTTATTGCGGCAAGTGTAGTGGCTTTTCCCTTGATGTATAAGGCAGTCCTGGGAGCTTTTGAACAAGTTGATCGAGATTTTATTAACTGTGCTCGCACGCTAGGAGCTTCTGAGTTGAAGATTTTTTGGCAAATCATTCTGCCGCTAGCTTGGCCAGGAGTTATCGCTGGGACAATTCTCGCTTTTGCTAGAGCGTTGGGAGAATTTGGAGCCACATTAATGTTAGCTGGTAGCATTCCCGGCAAAACACAAACGATGCCGATCGCAATTTTTTTTGCTGCTGAAGCGGGTAATATGCGTGTAGCTATGATATGGGTGTTGATTATGGTAGCAATTTCTCTAATTGTGATTGCTGCCATTAACTCTTGGTCGGAGTCCCAAAGTAGTAAAAAAATTGTTACTAGAAAAGCAAGTACGTTTACTAAAAAACTGTTAAATTTTTTGATTCTGGGTCAGTTTCATGATATAGAAATCACTCAAGCGAATAGTGTAGGGCAAGCTAGATACAGTAATCAGCGATCGCAACCGCAAAGGCAAGCAACAGAACTTTTAGTCAACCTGCAAAAGAGCCTCCCAGATTTTCCCCTAAACGTCAATTTTAAAGCAGATGGAAACCCTTTGGGATTGTTGGGCGCTTCCGGTTCTGGTAAAAGTATGACCCTACGCTGCATTGCTGGATTAGAAACTCCAACTCAGGGCCGTATTGTTTTGAATGGACGAGTGTTATTTGATGCCAAACGGGGTATCAACATTCCCAGTCGTAAACGTCGAATTGGTGTGGTGTTTCAAAACTATGCACTGTTTCCCCATCTAACCATCGCTCAAAACATCGCTTTTGGTTTGCAAGAACTGCCTAAAATAGAACGCACTGAAGCGGTAGCAAAATATATCAATATGATGCAGTTGCAAGGGATGGAAAACCGCTACCCTCACCAAATTTCTGGCGGACAGCAGCAGCGGGTAGCCCTGGCAAGAGCGTTGGCTGTTGCTCCTGAAGCGTTACTCTTAGATGAACCCCTTTCAGCCTTAGATACTTATCTGCGAAGTCAGATCGAAAAGCTACTTACTAAAGTTCTCTGTAATTATGAAGGAGTTACTCTATTCATTACCCATAAGCTAGAAGAAGCATACCGATTGTGTAGCGATCTTTTGGTGCTTTCGCAAGGAAAAGTCATTGCCAGTGGTTCCAAAGCAGACATCTTCGAGCGGCCCCCAAATGTTACTGTAGCCCAGATAACCGAGTGCAAAAACTTTTCTCGCGCCCAGATGATTGACGCTCAACACATCAAGGCATTGGACTGGGACTGTACCTTAGAAGTTGTGGAAGCGATTGCAGACTCCTTAGCTTATGTGGGAATTCGTGCCCATCACATCAAGTTCTTAGACAATCCCCATCAGGAGAACACATTTCTCTGCTGGGTAACCCAAACTAGTGAGACACAGCACCGAATGACTGTCTATCTCAAACTACATTCTCCTCCTACCGACTCAGAGGAATACGACTTGCAAGTCGAAGTCTACAAGGAAAAATGGGAAATTTTCAAAGACCGTCCCTTTCCCTGGTATGTTCGTTTAGACCCGCTGCGATTGATGTTGATGACGCAGTAATGGCAGTCCTCAAACCTCGTAAACCCAGCAAACCGACTGGTAGTTCCTAAAACAGGACTTACGCAAATTGGCAGATAAATCACTATTGTAGGGGCACGATATATCGTGCCCTTACTATATGCGGCGTCTGTGCGTAAGTCCTGTAAAAGAAAGGTTTCGATACTAAGAGCAGGCGAACAACTATAGCAGTTCTCGGTAAGCATAGATACAGTAAGGGCACGGCATTGCCGTACCCCTACAAACAACATTTCCTTGCGATGCGAGGACAGTACTAATTTGATTTTCGTTTCGACTTGGGCGGAGTTCGGTGTGGCCCAAAGTATTTTTCACTCCGGTAGCGAAGCCACACCCGCAACTGCTGCGGAATCTTGTCTTTTTGTTCTTTAGTTAGCGTATTGTAAAGCGCTAATGCACGTTCTCGCTCACCCCGACAGGCAGAGTTATTATGAGCATCCCAGTAGCTACGGGCAACCCGAATCCGCCGACAGACTTCCTTAATTAATGCTTCTCCCGTGAGAGGATTTTCCTGTTTTGCCATACTTGCATCAGAACGCCCTACCCTAAATTCTAAACCTCTAGCATGAAGGCATTTGCCCTTTCTGCGGCTTATTGTTTGAACATAAGGATTGTGCAAACAGGGGCAGTCATGTTGTACCGTGCGATCGGTGAAAATCGGATTTGTATTACTCAACCCACCCATGCTTGGGTTTCTGGACAAATGGCTCAAGTCTGGGGCAATGAGAAATTTGGCTCAGTTACTCCTTATGAAGCCGTTTGCTTGGGGGCTGAACAGCATGATATCGGTTGGCTACCGTGGGAATCGGCTCCAACCCTCAATCTTGACACGGGCTACCCTCACAATTTCATGGAAGTTGCACCGGAAGTCCATACCAAACTATGGGCAGGGGCAAAACAACTGGTAATGCCGATGGGACGGTATGCGGCACTGCTAGTTTCGCTGCATGGAACAGGATTGTATGAACGCTTTACCCATTGGAAAAAGTCACCAGAATCGACAAGAGTTGTTGAAGCATTTTTGCAGCAGGAGAAGGAATTCCAACGGCATTTGATTAACCAGTTAGGCGACGATTCGGCTTATGAACCGTATGTTACGCCAGAAGCGATCGCACGGAATCAACGACTCGTCGCCACCCTGGATGCGTTGTCCCTGGCAATTTGCATGGGTGTAACTGCACAACAGCAGTTTGAGCAAGTTCCATCGGCAACGGGAGAAACGACTTTAACGTTGATGCCGATTAATGATGACTTAACTCAGTTGTCGGTAGAGCCTTGGTGTTTTGAGCCTGATGAGGTGACAGTGGTGTTTGAGGGACGGATTTTAACGCAGAAAGCAAACGATGAGCAAACCATGCGGGAGCAACTTGCCAATGCTCCTTGGGTGACGCTGACAGCAACGCTTCGCCCAAGATAGAGACATGACAGGATGAGGCTTTGTTTGCGATCGCCTCCCTTTAGAATTGCTTGTAAGTTGGGTAGATGCCAGAAGCGATCGCATTTTCAATCATTCTTCTGCTGCTCATTCACCATAGAAGCAGATGGCGACGACCAATCATATCCAACCAGATTGTCTAGACTTGAGTACGATATACCAGGCTAATTCATGTCACTAACCCGATCTGATCTTGAAAAAGGACGTGTGCAGGAGATGATCGTGCAGTCTAACCCGACTGTATCTTTCCTCAGTGAAGCCGAGTTACAAGCGTCGCTGTCTAACACTTTGCAACAACAAGAACCGGATTCAGATGTCTGGCTGTTTGCCTACGGCTCACTGATTTGGAACCCTGTCTTCACATTTGTTGAGCGTCGTATGGGCATGATTTACGGGTTCCATCGACGGTTCTGCTTGTGGGTACCTGCTGGACGTGGCACTCCAGATCATCCTGGATTAGTGCTGGGTCTGGATCGCGGTGGTAGCTGTCGTGGCATAGCTTTCCGGATTGCGGCAGCGGATATATCTTCTGAACTGCTGCTGGTTTGGCGACGAGAAATGATTGTTGGTTCCTATGTTCCCCGCTGGGTGAGAGTAGAAGATGGGAAGCAAGGGTTTAAGGCAATAACGTTCGTGATTAACCGTCAGCATCGCAGGTACGCTGGTGAGTTGTCGCAGGAAACCACCGTTAACAGCATTGCGACAGCGAGTGGACACCTTGGTTCTTGCGCTGATTATCTCATGCAAACTGTCGATGGCTTGCTTTCTGTCGGGATTAAGGACAAATATCTGCTATCACTGCATAACCAAGTCCAGTCGCTTCGCTCCAATTCGGAATTATGAAGCTCATGAATTTAGGGGCAAGAATCAAAGACAACTTTTGCAGGAAGTATCAAGACAATTGATAGCATACCCGAAGATCTCGAATGATGAATTGAGGCTTTCTATGGTGACTTATCTGATTACAGGGGCAAATCGCGGTATTGGTTACGAATACTGCCGTCAACTCAATGAACGGGGAGATACAGTGATTGCCGTCTGTCGGAGTGCTTCTGAGGAATTGAAGCAGCTAGGGGTGCGGGTTGAGGAGGGGGTTGATATTACTTCTGATGCTTCGGTTGCAGATTTACGCGATCGCCTTAATGATACTGCGATCGATGTTCTGATTAACAATGCGGGAATCCTCAAGGGTGTATCTCTGGAAGGCTTGGATTTTGACAGCATTCGAGAGCAGTTTGAGGTGAATGCGCTAGGCCCTTTACGAGTAACTCATGCGCTATTACCACTGCTCAAAGCAGGCTCGAAGATTGCGTTGATGACGAGTCGGATGGGTTCAATTGGAGATAATACTTCTGGCAGTTCCTATGGCTACCGGATGTCTAAAGTGGCATTGTCGATGGCAGGCAAATCGCTGTCTCTCGACCTCAAACCGCGTGGGATTGCGGTGGCAATTCTCCATCCTGGTTTAGTTCAAACCCGCATGACGGGTTTTACATCGAGTGGCATTACGCCGGAGGAGTCTGTTAAGGGGTTGTTGGCGAGGATTGATGAGTTGACGCTGGAAAACACAGGCACTTTTTGGCACGCGAATGGAGAGGTACTGCCTTGGTAAGTTACTAATGATCCATTAAGTAAGTAGGCATAAATAAACGAAGGTATGTCAACAAATGTTAAGAGACTAAAATCCTCTTTCCTTCTGCCCTCTGCCCTCTGCCTTGCCTCAACGACAAATATTAATGCCCACCTACTTACTAATTACCAAAAGCTCGCCAAATTGGAATTCCTGTTACTGTTGGTATAGCTAACATTTGACCATCCGGACTAAATAATGCTGTTCTAGCAGTGTATACATCATTAGCACCAGGAAGACCCCAGTTTTTACCAGTTTGGCTATTAAACATACGTGTACCAGCGACCTGACCGCTAGTTAGATGGGTTTTAGCATCAGGAGTGAGTGATAACAGGTAATCAGTTCTGTCTACCGAAACAGGAACAGTACGCAAAGTTCTACCTGTTTTCACGTTCCAAGTGCGGAGGTGAGCGTCATACATCATGCTATCTTTTGACAGACTGGTTAATGTTTGACCATTCGGGCTAAAGACCATGCGATGGGGAATTAAGTTATCTTTTAGGGTATGGAGGAGTTGACCTGTATTAGGGTTCCAAAGTTGAACCATACCTTTGTAGTTAAAAGATCCATCGGGATTAAAGCCGAGACTGGCTAACACTTGGCTATCGGGACTAAACCTTAGCTGTCGTAAAGATTCGATATTACTCCTGAGTACAAAACGCTTTTTGCCGGTTGCCACATCCCATAGCTGAATCTGACGATTTGTGGAACCAAAAGTTTTTTGTGCACTACTGGCAATAAATTGTCCGTTTGGGCTAAATTCCAGGCTGGAAACCTGGGAAGCAACGGATATTTGCTCAAAATCCGATTGGGATGGAAACTCTGCACTGTTGGTGACAATCGGTTTTTTCCAGATCGCTTTTCCTGTTTTGCTATTCCACAAACCAACCGCTATTGATTTATCAATTTGCGAGTAGATGATGCTGGCAACAAACTGCCCATTAGGGCTGATGGCAACATCTCCGAAGTAAGTGGTATCGTCGCCTTTGATAGATGAGAGTAATTCCCCTTTCGTTACATCCCACAACTGAATGGCTTTACCCTGTTCACCATTACAGACGAGGAGAAGTCCATTCGAGCTAAACTTAGCATAACTGGCGATAGTGGGCAACGTGTGAACTAGCTTGGGGTTTTCCCAAGATGATTTAGCTTGAGCCAGGGAAGAGGTTGGTGCTTGAGTTTTTGAGTATACAGATTGTGCCACAGGTGTCCCTGCAAGTGTAGCGATCGCTAGGACTGTCACTGTTAAGGCAGTTGTTTTCTTCATACTCTAGGCAAAAGTGTAGTGATTAACTAGTGACTAGACTCTTAATGAATGATTCTGTTTCCCTTCGCTTCGCAACGGTGATATAGCCCTTCTCGATTGGATGCGGTACACTCTGACCTCTCTCCAAACCTCTCTCAAGAGTAGGAGAGAGGCTTTGATTTTTACTCCCCTTCCCTTGTAGGGAAGGGGTTGGGGGTTAGGTTTTTCGCTCTGTACTTCACGCAACTGAGAACTGCTATAAATCCTAAGAGAAGAGTTGAGTAAGAAGTTCCTCACGAGTTACATCAAAGTGATTTTCAATGTCGCGCAAAATTGCACTAAGAGTACCAATTTTAATTGGGCTATGGTTGGGAATGGTAATGTGGTGTTCTCCATTCTCTTGAGTGGTTAATCGAATATGACTTCCGGTTTGGCGATCCACCGTGTAGCCCAACTTTTCCAGAGCCTTTGCCAACGCTTCACCAGACAAATCTCTGGGCAGTTTCATGAAGCAATGACCTCATCATGTACGATATGTAAACGAATCAGTTTCGGACGGGTCGCTTCGTCAGGATAGTGACAATGAACTGCATCTTTAACCAGTTCTCGGAGTTCTGGAATGCTGTCAGCTTGCGTAAAAATCGATTCGCCCAGCGCTCTAGCTACATAACCGCCTTCAGGATCGTCTTCAACCAAAAAAATAATTTCTGTCATGCTACTTTATTGAGCTACTTGTTCTGAGAGGTAGTCTGGAATTTCAATCGTGATAGTTGCCACTGCGAGAGCCACGCAATAACCACACTAGTGGCTATTCTATGCCAGGTTGATAGCTTCTCTAAGAGTTTAAGCCGCTGACTGAGTGGAGTTCAACCTCGGTGCGCGATCGCTTGCCTCCCGTTTGGCTTTCTTTACCTTGTGTAACGGGAGTGACAACGTTGAGAGGTTGCAGGAGCGATCACGCTTTCGTTCACAAGACAACAATCGCACCTCCTTGAACTGGAGATGCGATCGGGCAGCTATGACTACTTAGAAGTATCTGATTTTAAGACTCGGCTCAGGATAGTACTCGCTTTTTGAAGAAGTGAGGAGTGATCGCTCTCAGACTCAGAAGAACCTGACTTTTGTTGCATCATCACCGGACGCAAAACCCAAAGCAAAATCGCGATACTTAGGATAATCGCAGTTGGGCTATTGCTCTGCAACAACGGAGTGGGATCAATTGGTGGAATAGTTGTGTTCGTTTGGCTTGTGGCAATCGTGGATTGGACTTGAGGCATTGTATGCTTCTCCTAGGGTTTTGACATCTTTAATGATTCCTTGCCTATCCATTCCTAAAAGCCGCATTTTCGGCTCACCTTTGCTGCTACTCACGAAAGTGAGCCAGAATTGAGCTCAGTAACAGGCGTTGATGAAATAAAGACTGATTGGTTAACTGTCCTGATGGGAACATCGCTGTAGTGAATAATAGTCTGGGGTTTCTATGATCAAAGTCTCACCCCGAATCACAACCACTGCTCAACAACTCCTATGGCAGTTTCTCTCAGAGCATCCAAGCAAGGGCTAGAAATTGTTGATCGGGCGAGAAAAAAGAAAGGCTGGGCAGCAACAGCAGCTATCTGGTGTGACACTGCCCAAACTACGCCAGCAACATTAAAGCGGTTTAGGCGGGGGCTGTCGATTCAGCAAGATGCCTTTATTGGGATTTGTAAGGCTGTAGGAATAGAAAATTGGGAAGAAATTGTTGATGAAAGCCCAACTCAGCAAACAGCTTTAACTGTTTCTTGCTCTGTCTATGACGATAACTGGGTTGGTCGAGAGGAACTGATTGACCAGCTAAGTGAGAAACTTCAGAGGTCATGTCGAGTATTAATGATTACTGGCATTACTGGCATTGGTAAAACCTCATTGGCAGAACGATTAGTGATGAAATTGGAAGGAGATTGGACTGAGTTTTGCCTGGTGAATTTTGAAAATAGGGAGCGACTAACAGACTTTGCCAGTATGGCAGCTGAGTTATTAACTAGTTGGAAAGAAACCGTCACACCAGATGATCGCAAAGCTCCACAGCAGTTGCTGTATCGGTTAGTGAGACGCCTGCGAGAACATCGCTATTTGCTGCTTATTGATTCTTTAGAACGTATTCTCAAGGGAAATGAAGAAACGGGGTGGAGTGATTTTGAGGATGAGTGGTGGGAGAGGTTCTTTGAAAGTTTGATGACAGCAGAAGCTTGCCAAAGTCGGTTCATCCTCACTTCGCAGGAGCTGCCAGGGCAACTAGAGGCAGTAGGCTTGCGTTATCCGAATTTCTGGCACTGCGAACCCTTGACTGGACTCACAGAATGGGAGCAATTGGCATTGTTCGAGAAAACAGGTTTGGAGGTTGGTATAGAGTCATTAAGCAGATCTTATTTAGTGCGGATTGGATCTGCCTATGAGGGGCATCCCTTAGCTTTACGGGTGATTCTTGGGGAAATAGTGAATCAGCCTTTTAAAGGTAATGTTGCGGCTTACTGGAAAAAGTATGGGTATGAGGTGGAAGAAGTTGAACAAGCCCGACAGCAAGTGGAAGTGAAGTCAGCCGATGACGAGTTCAAACTGGAGCGATTTACTCGTAGCTTGCAGAGAGCAGTGAAAAAGCGAGTTGGTTTGACATTTGAACGATTGGCTAAAGATGTCTTCAATGCCTATGTGTTGCTTTGCGAAGTCTCAGTGTATCGTCGCCCAGTGCCAGAGGATTGGTGGCTGAGTCATCTGGAACATTGGAATTGTGATGAAGACCAGCAAATCACGGCGCTGGATGCGTTGCGCGATCGCTATCTGGTTGAAGAGCAAGACATCGAGGATGAGATACTCCTGCGACAACACAACTTAATCCGCAGCGTGGCACTGGTTCACCTGAAAAATCTTACAACGAGGGACCAGGCAGTATGATCAGCGATTTTGCTGAAATGGATGTTAAAACTCAACAGTCTCCAGAGGGAGTTGACCTAACCGCGCCTGGAGAATTATTACTTGCTGAGATTGAAACCAGTCTAGCAACACAGGATGCTACCGAAATCTCTCATTGGGTACGCGCTCACTGCAAGGCGGTTAAAAATTGGCTTAAAAGGTACAAGACTAAGCATGATGCCTCCGCTTTAGAACAAGTCATTAGTTACTTGGAAGCGTTGCACCATCTTTGTCAAATCCGAGAATGGCAGTATATAAGCTCTATTTTATCTACAGAAGTTGATGTCAATGATTCAATAGAAGAATTCTCACTATCATTGTACGATTACCTAATCTTCAAAGGACTTAATACAACTTTACTAAAATCAAGCCAAGAAATTATTATCACTTTTAAAGATGCAAGTATTGATTTAAGCAATGTTACCATTTTTAAAGCTAGAGCACTTGCTGCTACTGGTAAATTTATTGAAGCTTGTGATATTTTTAAGGAAATTTACTTTCAATTGTCTCAATTGCCTGACGATTCAGAGACTTTTTTAGCAGCGAAAGTTCATCTATGTATCTGCCAAGCTCAATTAGGTATATACAGTCCAACTATAACAGATTTACAGCAAGCACTAATTACTATAAATAATAAATTAGATTCTTATAAAAGCTTAAGTTTATTGCAATTAAAAACAGGCATACTTGAAAGTCTCGCTTTTTGTAACATGAATCATGGTAAATTTAGAGAGGCTCTAGAATTATATTCGCAAACAATAAAAATCAAAAGGGATAACAAACTATTTATTAGTAATCTTAGTACATCTCTTGTACATCAAGGAATTATTTATAGAAGAATCAATCCACCAAATTTATATATTTTTAGACTTTTTTACAAAGGCTACAAAAACAAAATACTGTCTGAAGCTATTGAAGAAAACTATGAACTTGCAAAAGAATATTTAATGGAAGCCAAGTCTTTAGCCGAGTTAGTTGCAGATACCAATGGGATAGCCTTAAGCACTCATCATTTAGCTTGGGTATTTCTTAATCAAGGAAAAAAATTGCTGGCAGAAGAATACTGCAATATATCAATAAAAGAATATATAAAAAGAGAGGATGAAAGAGGGGCTTCTGATTGTTACGAACAACTAGGACGCATTTATTTATCAAGAGGCAATGAATATTTAGACGAAGCAGAAGAAAACTTAAGAAAATCTATGAATATAAGAACCGATATTGGTAATCGCCACGGTATTGCGAGTTGTATACTCAATCTATCTTTCGTTTCATGGCATAGAGGGCAGTATCTAGAAGCTCTAGCTTATTTGTTTAAAAGTTTCTATGCCTACTGGAGAATAGGAGTTTTAAATTTTAGTAGATTAGCAAAAATGCTTGCCCTATTTTATGTGTGGACTTTAGGTAAACGCAATTGGACTATCTAGGTTAAGGTGAGTTAATAAATCAAAACATGATCAGTATCCAAAATCCACAAACTCATATCGCATCATCTGCATCCTGATCGCGTTCCGCCTGCCATTGTGCTGCCATCTCCGCAAACTCAGCATCCCCCTCAAACATGCCAATAAACTCTGTCCACGGATTTTCTCGAACAGGCTGTTTGAGAGAGACTTCTAGTGGCAAAACTTCAACCCGACTTAGGCGATCGCTCACCAGTTCTTGAATGGCTTGTAGTGCTTCCTTCCGAGTGTCTGCCTCCACCTGGCAGTTCGCTAGTTCAGCGATCGACGCAATCGTTCGCCCTGTCTCAGTTTGCTCTAACAAAACATCAAGATTAAACGCTGACGTAGAGGAAAGCATGATATCCATCTTTTCTAAATTCGGAGAGCTGATCAATAGCTGTCCCGTGAGGGGATTTTCCTGCTTTGCCATACTTCAATGAAAACTTACTGCTGCGATCGTATCGTAATGAATTAGCGATCGCGTAGCCTGCCGTAGACATATCGCTTCCTGCTCAATCTGACGATTCAAGAGCCTGTACTTGCGCTTCTGATAGCCCCAGTATTGTAGCGACTTGTCCAATCTCCATGCCCGTTGCTAATAAATTTCGGGCAGCTTGTAGCAACTGCGCTTCGGCTTGTTCCCTTGCCACTCGCGCCTGTTCCGTATCGGTTAAAAACCAATTACCCGCATCATCGCACCACCGCAACCAATAACCTGGGACATGTTCAAACACCCCTTCCCAAATTCCTAAACCAATTTCTAAATCAGCTAACCAGGCGATCGGGTTCTCCAAGTTAAGTGATTGCTCCTGATAGTGTCCCCCATCCAGTTTGAAATAGCGCAAGCGTTGAGTATAGCGGCTATAGACGAGGTAGTGAGGAATCCGCAAATATCGCTCATATACCTCTAGCTTGGTTGGTGGTTTGGTTACAGTCGATTCCGGAGCATTTTCCATTGAATTGCCTGCTGGAGTCGCTGATTCTGCATTCACCACTCCAGAGGTTTCATTGTAAAAACGTCCCAAATCTTCAACCTCAGTGCCAGGAGACAAAAACTCGATCGCTACATACGGGCTTTTGCCCTCTTGCCATATGACATAACTCCGCCGTAGATCTTTGCCATCATACAAACGAGGCACATCTACCGCTAAAAACCAGTCGGGACGCTTATACCAAAGAGGATGGTTGACATCATAGTAAAGGTTGAGGTCAGAGGCAGTAAAACAATTCTCGCGAGTGTAACCACTCAACCGGAGAGTGCGACTGAGCAATTGAGGCTGGAGATTGTGAAACTCGTCAGGCAAACCAGGCTCCTCTGGATTCTCACTCGGTAGATCATACATTGTGGGCAATGTTTCTCGTGGCGACAAGGGCGGATCAACTTGTTCGAGTGCTGGTTTGCGAGTGATAGGAACCATAGCCAACCTCAAAGCTTGCCTTATCCTTAGTTTTACTTCATGTTAGGAGAAGCCGCTCTTGCTCATCCAAGTATGCGATCGCATAACAGTTTCTCCCTAGTCGAGAAAGCTCCTCTGGTAGGGTAAACGCATCTATAGCCGTCGCTATAAAGGTTATACCGTTTCACTATAATAATGTACTTAATGATTGCCGCTCGACCTCAGTGTTGACTGAACGCAACAGGTTATCAATGTCCTTGACTGACGAGGGTGTTACCAGGCAACTATGACGGATAATCTTTCAACAGATAGATGCTTAACTAGCCCATGTGACGTTCAGTACAGAGTTAGCCCTCCAGAATCCCGCCTCACGAGTTCCTATGTCAGAAAGAGCAATAGCGATCGCCATCAATGCATCGGACGCACCGACAAGAACCAAGCCCTCGAACTATCCTGAACCGTTCGCGTCACGCATGGTGGGCAGAGAAAAGCGCCCACTTGGTGACCTGTTTGGCCTCACGAACTTTGGCGTCAACCTCACACGTTTGGCTCCCAATGCCGTTTCCGCCCTGCGTCACGCCCACACTAAGCAAGACGAGTTCATCTATATTTTGCAGGGATACCCAACGCTACACACGGACGAAGGTCGTACACAACTCTCTCCGGGCATGTGTGCGGGTTTCAAGGCTGGCACTGGCAACGGACACCATCTGATCAACGAAACCTTAGAGGATGTCCTGTACCTCGAAATTGGGGACAGAACACCGGGAGATGAAGGAAGCTATCCCGATGATGACCTCAAAGCCCTGCTGGAGGATGGCAAGTGGAAATTTGTTCACAAAGACGGCACCCCGTACTAAACGGCTGACTCACCGTTCCTAGTTCTCCTTGTTGAATGGCGATCGCCACCTTAAAATCAGGCTTAATTCTAGATCGCAGCTTAATGAATTGGCGACCGCGTAACGTGCCGTAGGCATATTGCTCCTACTCAATTGCTACAAAATTTTACTGAAGCGATCGCAATGTCTTCGATCGTTAAAGCAGTTCTTGAAGCTGAATGACTAGCGATCGCTCCTGCTCAATTGCTACAAAACTTTGCCCCATAGATAGCCGCAATCAGGCAACTCAAGAATCAGTAAATTTAACCTATCTTGGCACCTGACATTCCAGCAGATTTTGCCCTACAGCATTGCTGGTTAATCTTACCGGATAAGCTCCGTAACAGCGCACCTCCACAATAAAATTTGTAGGCATTCGCAGTACTGTTAGTTCTGCTTCCTTAGCTTTATTGTTTCGCTTTCGGCATGTTGGGAACACTCAAGATAAATGAGTTAGTTTCAACTTAAGCATTGTAGAAGCTTAATAGGCAAAGTAAAGCTTATGTAGCTAGGATTACGCCATTGCCTTCGACACCAGCGTTAGCCTAGCCGATCGCATACCCAATCTATCGTTAAGGGTGGCAGCAGTGTTGACTCTATTGTGGCGGCAAGTTCCGAGAGTACAACAGTTAACTCGCTTGCTTGCAAGAGTTGATTATTTCGGTATCAAGCGATTGCAGTCTCCCAGCAAGCTCCTTCCGAATGATTCTTGACGTTTCCTACAGAATTGTTTGAAGGGGTGTTTAAAGATTTCCCTGACAACGCTTAAGGTCAATACTAACTTGTTTATCTTGACTGTTCCTAATCCGCAGAAAAGGGAACAATGAAATTCATCAAGTTGGGTTAAAGATGACGAACGCAAGAGTAGACAACCCTGTAACAGCTTTACTCACAAGGTTCCTCAACATTTCACAATTAAGGTTAAACACCATGGCTTACACTTACACTAACGCTCAGTTCCGCAGCATCCTGAATGGTTTAGGCTTCAGAAAGCGAGGTCTGAGTGAACCGCAGTTTCCTGTATCCAGCGATAACAGTCCGATGGGCGACAAATCAACTGTGCAGGCAATCATCGACTTTCAGCGGTACTTTAGTCTCGCTCCGGATGGGATTGTCGGTCCACTGACAATGGCTAAGGCAGAAAAGCAGATGCACGTCATTCACTACGAACTAGATTTGGTCATGCAACCGAATCCGCCTCTGCGACCACAACCCCCCTTGTATGGACCTCAAACATCGGCAGCCGTTCGTGATTTTCGTCGCCGCTACGGCTTTGAGCCAGATGGCGACCCCAATAGCGATTTCGTTGCGGATATTGCCGTTCGTCGCAAGCTGGATCAACTGACACCAGGCTTAGCCGCCTCCGAGTCCGATCTCGACTCCATAACATCTGAGTCTGCAACCGTGTAGTAGCAATAGGGAGTAGGGGAAGTACCCGAACTCGTAAGAGTTCGGGACTCAACCCGATGGTATCAGGTAGTTGATGGAAGTTCCAATAACTCCGGTTGTTCTTGGATAAGAGCTAGAGGTTGTTTGAGTTCCCAGGTTTTGTCCTGTGAGAGTTCCAGCAAAGACTGATGGTAATTTGCCAACGTAGAGCGATGCCCTACACTCAAAAAAGTAGTCCCCTTCTCCCGCAAATGTTGATATAACCGTTCTTCGTTACCCAGATCTAACGCGCTAGTCGCTTCGTCCAGAATGGCGTAATTAGGTTTGTTCAGGAGCAACCGCGCAAAGGTGAGCCGTTGTTGTTCACCCAACGAGAGGACATCTGCCCAATCCTGTTCGGCATCAAAGCCGCCAAATCGTTCATCCAGTCCCGCTAAGTTCACCTGCTCCAGAACTTGCTTCAAGTGTTGCTCCTCAACCTCAAGGTGGGTATTGGGATAGAGCAGTTGATCGCGGAGAGTACCCAGTACCATGTAAGGACGCTGCGGCAAGAATAGAATCTGGTTGGGTTCAGGACGAATAATCGCACCCTTGCCAGAATTCCATAACCCAGCGATCGCTCTTAGCAGTGAACTCTTGCCACAACCACTCGGCCCCATCACCAAAACTCCCTGTCCAGCAGGTAACTCGATCGACAAATCTTCTACCAACGTCCGCTGATAATTGGGAGTTTGCAGAGTGAGGTGTTCGACTGCCAGCCGATCTGCCTCAACTGTCTCAATCCGTGGCTTTTGCTCATCGGATGCTTGGGCTGCCTCTGTCTGTTCTAAAAACTGGGCAAAGGTATACAGACGATTAATTCCAGCTCCAAACGTGGTCAATTGCTGGAAGCGGGCAACAACAACATTGAGCGAGAAAAAGACGCGCATAAAGGCTCCCTGCGCCTCAGAAACTTTACCCACCTCCATTTCTCCAGCAAAAATCGCGGGTGCGACAACCAGGGCAGGCAGCACGAAGGGGATGAACTCATAAGTATTCGTCAGCATATTCAAGTTCAACTCCCAAACCAGCAGCCGTTTGACATTCTCAAAGACATCCAAAAACCGCTGCTTGACCTGATTTGACTCCCGCTCCTCCCCCCCGTAAAAGGCGATCGCTTCCGCATTCTCCCGAATTCGCACCAGGCTAAAGCGAAGATTCGCTTCTTTCTTGAGTTGTTCAAAGTTGAGTCGGACAAGCGGCTTACCAAACACGACGCTTGTAACCAGAGTTCCAATCAGGGCATACAGCACCAGAAAAAATACTAGGGGTTGAGAAATGCCCCAGAGTACGCTGCTGAAGGCAATTACCGATAGCACAGACTGCACCAACACCAGCACAAAGGTGAGGGACTCCTGGGTAAAACTGCGAACATCTTCCGCAATCCGCTGATCCGGGTTATCAATCTCGGTTTCTGAGATATGTAGGTTGTAATAGGCGCGATTCTCAAAGTAGTTATCTACAAACCGATGAGTGAGCCAGCGCCGCCATTGCAAACTGAGGCGATCGCGCAGATAGGTATAGCCTGCGAGCAATGGTGCATAGATCACCAGCACAGCGATGAAAATGATCACGGTTTGCCAGAAGCGTGGCTCATCCTTGGCTGAAAGGGCTGAAATCAACACCCCTCGCTTGTTGTTGAGCACCACACTCAATCCCGTATACGCCAGCAGGAACAGCACGACCCCCAGAAGTAATCCTCTGGCTTGCCATTTCTCATCCCCTGACCAGTAGGACTTGGCAATCGTCCAGAACTGCTGGAATACATTGAAGTTCAATCGATCCATCGGCTTGTTTCCCTTACAACTCGGTCTGCTAGGAGATAATAGATAGAGCTGAATCAGAGCAAAATTTACTCAAATACTGGTGGGACTCATCTCTGGGCAATTGTTAAATTATGCTACAAATTTCTAATACCGTGAGCATTCCAGAGTATGAGATTGAGATGAGTGCAGTGCGATCTCAAGGGGCAGGAGGGCAAAATGTGAATAAGGTGGCGACTGCCATTCACCTGCGTTTCGACATCGTGGCTTCCTCGCTGCCCGATCGCTACAAAGAGCGATTGTTGAAGCTTTCCGATCAGCGCATTACCAAGGATGGGGTGATTGTCATCAAGGCTCAAGAACACCGTAGCCAGGAGCAGAATCGGGAAGAGGCGTTGCAACGGCTGCAAGACTTGATTAAGAGTGCGATCGCAGTCCCCAAACGCCGTAAACCCAGTAAGCCGACTCGGAGTTCTCAAAGAAAGCGTCTGGATAGTAAAACTAAGCGAAGTCAGATTAAGGCGAGGCGAGGAAAAGTTACAGAGGAATGAGCTCGCTTGCCACTTAACTATCCTGCTCTACCAATCATATATTAAACCAGAAGGTACATACATCAGACAGCCCAAACTCACTGTTGTAGTATTTCGATCAACTTAGCAATAACTTCGTTGGTTTTTTCTGTAGTTAGTTTGCCTGCTTTGTAAGCAATGAGCTGTTCATTTGCAGTAAATACTCTGTTCGATTTGGCGTAACTGGTTTTACTAAGACTTCCAGTTTCAAAATCCTTGTTTTCAATTATGGTCGTATAGTTGTCATTTGCTGCTTGGCTGGTAATCAAACAAAGAATCAAATCATTTTTGGTTAATTCGGCAAGCACCAATGCAGGTCGTCTTTTAGCGTTGGTTAAATCTGAGAAGGGAAAAGGAACAACTACGACATCGCCTTTTACAAATGCTGCCATGCTTCATCCTCTTCAGGGGTTAACCAATCTTCCGCTAAACTGGGTTCGCTTAACAGACTGATTTCTAATTGTTCTTGTTGAAGTTCTCTAGATTTGAGAAACAGCAAGAAATCTAGCACTTCTTTAAGTGTGGAATCAGGTGTTTTTTCTATCTCTTTTATCAATTGTTCTTTAACACTAATATTCATGCTGATTTATCCTTGTCTTACTAATAAGAAGCTGTTGATTTGCCCTCTACGATCGCTACTTCTTCCTCAGCCAATCATAAGAGTAATGGTTCTGCTAATTTCTAGACTGCTTTTTGCAACTCTGCCAGATACCAGCGATCGCTCCCTTCTTCTTCATGCTTGGCAACAATTCCCAATGCTTCCAGGCTTTCGAGACAGGTGAGAATCGTTTGTTTTTGTCGAGATGCGCCTTTGAATTGAGCCGCAATTTGCTCTACTTTCCATTCGCCGCCTTGAGTGCGGAGTAAATCGCGCACGGCTGCGAGTTGGTCTTTGAAGGCTTTGGGAAATTTTTGTTGCTCCACGGGGGCGATCGCACTTTCTTCTTGAACTTCAGCGATGCCTTCAATTACTGGCTGAATGTAGACTTCACCAGGAGCCTGATATTCTGGACGCAACCAGCGAATCAACCCATGGCGTTCTTCTTCAGCGCGTTCTGCGTTTAAGGCGACCAAGCGTTCCAAAATAATCT
>JBFLZA010000066.1:0-19777 GCA_040756535.1 Cyanobacteriota bacterium | reverse complement strand
GTGTTGTTATCAGCGCCATACCCGGTAGGAATGTTAATACTGAGTGCGGGTGACGCTCGAAAGGCTTCCTCTTGTTTTAGGTTCTCCAAGTCCCGCAGTTGGTTCTGTAACCCTTCAACCTCAGTACAGGGTTTGTTAGCTAGGGTGGGATTTTGCGCCAAAATCATCTTACATGACCCAGGCTTAGCAGTCCCACTACTCTGTGAGAGCATGGCCGTCTGTTTTGGGGTAGAAACAGCTTGTAAATCCTGTGCCCTATCAGTAGATTGAGGTGTATTGGATACCAAGTTACTCTCAGACGTGCTCTTTAGGGGAGCAGGAGAGATAGGGGGAGCAAGCTCTTGGGTGGCAACTGAGTTTGATATTGAGCGCTGATTCGATTCTAGGGTGGAAATTTCCCGTAGATTTTGTCGCGCTTTATAGGTTTGTTCAGCAGCAAGTGCGAGTTCCTGGGTTGCAGCCAGTTGAGGTGCAGCGGATTGCGATCGCTCTTTTTGGACGGATGTCCGTGCTAGCATGATCTCCGTTTCGGGAGGTGCAATGCTAGTACTAGCGACTTGAGGAACGCGACTCTCTGGAGTCGGCACCACCATGTTTTGAGTGCCTGAGTCAGACGAAGCGATCGCCAACTCGGAAGTGCGAAGAGCTTCAGGTGCAAATTCTTGCGCTACCAGAGATTCGGGTGAGGCAACTGCGATGGATGCCCGTTCAAGCCTCGCTGCTTTTGTGGCTGCTTCTTGTTTGGGAGAGGGAGCAGAGAGATTCCCCGCATCCTGCTGGGTAAGGTCTACTACAGGCGTTGCCAACGCTTGATGAGTTAGATCTTGAGCCGCTAGGGCGGCTAAGGTATAAATTGCAACACGCGGAACATGTCGTAGAGATGAATTTACCCTACATTCGGATTCTTGGGACAAATCCTTCAGCTCTGGCTGAGCTTGATCAATGCAAGGTTGATTCTGAGAAAGTGAATCGCGATGAAAAAGGTTAGAGACAGGCTCTGTTGGCACAAACAGCCTCCTAAGTATAGGTGCTGTTCACTTCTACAGAAGCTGTGTGAATTGTCAGGATAAATTAATACTAAGTATATTGACAAAATTGCAAATTTATGCTCAAGATTCTGTAAAGATACAAAAAATCTTTGATGCTGACCCACATTTGTGCTAAGACTTCTAACAGGGTTACAGCGATCGCTAAAAGTACAACAGCCTTCAAGCCTGCTTAAAGAATGCAGACTCAACTTTACAGCCCAGATGGAACTCCCAGTCGGCCAACCAATAATTTTTGTTCCTTTTGCCTGTTGAAAGATGCCCCTGTTTGCGTCTTGAAGCCGACTTCTGAGATGAAGGGTTAGTCAACTGAGAGCCTGAAGCGATGGGCATTAGCAGTAGACTAGAGCCACATCGCACAAAGCGCACTACCTGCTGGCAAAAGTCGCATTCAACAAGATAGACAATATCGCTCGAATCGCCCGTAGGGAGTCGGGATTATCGGTAAACAGCTCAATAGGGCTGTTCTGAATAAAGGCATTGTAAGTACGAGTTACGATCAGAAACTGCCGCGCACTGACTCTACCGCTGGCAGTCAGCCCCACCAAGCTCGAGACTAAATTTTGAGCTAGGGTGCGGTTGGCTCCAGCACTAACCAGGTTGTTTACAATCAGCGTCACACTCGCATCAACATTACTGGAGTTTGTCAGGATAAATTCTAAATTCTGCTGCACTGCTGCCGAAATCGCTGTCCGAGTATCGGTTGCGACGACCGGCAAGGTTCGCAGCCCTAACTGCTGATTAATGGAAACGGCTGCATCATTGGCAGCGTCCTGAATCTGTGATGTCCGAAAGGCGATGATTCGACGGCGATCGCCACCGGGGTTAAAGCCACCGACAATATCACTGGTTGTGACAATAACGCCTGTGATATCTGACTGGTTGCCTGACTGAGCGCGTGCAAGTGGAGTTTGAGCAACAACACCCAAAACCGCTAGAGCTAAACCCAAGCCTAAATGGAAAGAAAGATGCTTAATGTTCATAACTTTACCTCGGTAAGGATGACTTAAAACTGGATACCGTAACCAACACCTAAGATGAATCGAACACCATCCCCAGCATTACCGGTAACATCAGCTGCTGCTGGGGTAATTACCAGTGGCACACCAGGAATTGGATAAATCGAAGCTCCCAAATTCAAATCTTGACCCGTCCATTCCGCAATCAGATTAACGGGTGGAGCGACTTTGAGGGCGACACTACCAAATAGATCAGTATCACCCTCTTTATTGTTAATCTCCTCTTCTGAGCGGAAACGACCACCACCAAGGCCGATAGAGGCGGTGACGGTGCTGAAGGGATCATCTGGATTCTCACGCAGGGGGAATGCTTTAGTCACAACACCGTAAACACTGCTGCCAGCATCAGTATTGCCCCAATCAATTGCGTTTTCTACTCCAAAAGCAACGGCAAGATCACCTCCCGCAACATTAGGAAATCTGCGGTGAAGCTTAAAACTAACACCGCCATTATCGCCAAAGCCTTGCCGGATAGTGGAATACGATGTAACCGCAATTTCTGCCCCAACGAGATTCGTGGCATCACCTAAACCAAAACCCGCCACAACTGCACCATCATCAATATCCGTAAAGCGAGTTCGTTCTTGATAACCAAATCCCAAGAATGCGTCGCCCCATTGTGCACCAAACGCTGTTGGTGTACTGATACTTGTTCCGCCGCCAAAAAGTCGCCTGAGGATTTCCCTTACTGGGGGTTCTGGCAGTAGATACTGTTGCCTTAAAGCCGCCACTTGGTCAGGCGGTGGAGTGGGCGGAGTGGGTTGTTGTGCCACTGGGGGTTCGTAACCTACGATGTAGTTGGTGGCAACATTGTTAGGATTTAATGGCGGTAAGACTCCTTGCTTGACCAACGATTGATAGATAAAGGCTGCTACGTCGGCGCGGGTGGCAATCTGATTGGGATTTAACGAAGCAATATTGGGGTAATTGACAACCATCTCATTGAGGGTTGCCGCTGCCACCTTAGGACGGGCAAATTCGGGAATTTGGGCAGCGTCTTGATACGTTCTGTTTAAAAGTGCGATCGCTTGATCGGGTATGGGCAGGTCAAGACCGGTTGCCAAAGAGACCAAAACCTGAACGCGAGGAATATTTTGGCCAGGAAGAAAGATATCATTAGGGTATCCTTCCAAAAATCCCATACGATAAGCTTCCTGAATCGCTTCATAACCCCAGAAACTTGGATCTACATCGACAAACTGCTTTCCAGAGCGTTCGGCTGCTGTTTCAAACGCCTTACGAATCATGGCGGCAAACTGAGCCCGTGTTACTGGATCATTGGGTCGGAATGTCCCATCGGGGAAACCTACAATAATATCTCGTGCGGCTAGGGCTTCAATAAAACTCCTTGCCCAGTGTCCTTGAATATCAGGAAAGGTTACACCTTGAGCCAACTGCACGGGGGTACCTGTTGCAGGAGGTTGCCCCGCACCGGGATTTGACGGCTGAGTGGCAGCAGGAGTTTGGGGTCGAACGGCTTCACCTCCCAGGAGATTTTTCAGGAGAGATTGACCCATGGCACCGCCCAAATTGGAGGACTTTGCGGTTTTAGCGGGAGATGAAGGGGCGGGATTGGCAATACCCGCTGTGGTCGCTAGCATAGTACTGCCTAGGATTGAGCCAATCAAAACATACGCCCACTGGCGCATCGTTTGGCTGACTTGATAGAAACGACCCGTGCATTTGGCTTTCCTCATCACCTTTACTACTCTTTTGACGTTGAGTTGATACCTAAAAGGTACACGAGTTTAGCAAGTTTTATGACATTACAAGTCTTCCGGAACTTTCTCCCAAATCCGAGTGACTTGATGTAGAGAGAGACAACTTTTCTGTATTGGATATTGTTTGAAAGTGAGCGCAAAAAGACCTACTGAGATATTCTGCCAGGGCGAAACGACGGGTAGCTGTTTAAGCAAACGCCGGAATCCACCCATCGCCTCCGCCAACGGAATCGCGAAAAGCGCAATTGCCGGTTTAACCCTGCTAACTTTTTTTACGACTGCTGTACCGGCTCCCACAGTGGCACAAGTTCCCACATTTTCCACACAACCCTCTGCACCGGGGGGGGACCGACTCCCTACTACAGCCCCTCCTCCTAGCTCTCAATTTACTGGGGGGAGTAATTTACCACCAGAAACACCTTATACCTTGGGCAGTGGCGATCGCATCAGAGTTGATGTCTTTGATGTGCCCGAATACACAGGTGAGTATGTTGTTTTAGTCGATGGAACCTTGAACCTGCCCGTCATTGGCAGTGTATCAGTTCAAGGGAGAACTCTTCAACAAGCGAGTGCAACCATTTCCAGCCTCTACGCTCGTTATGTAAGGCGTCCCCTAGTCACCGTAAGTCTACTGGCCCCCCGTCCTGTGACTTTGGCGGTTGCAGGTGAAGTCAATCGTCCTGGAACCTATACCGTCACCCCAGGTGGGGGCGCTGCAGGTGCTGCAGGTGGGCAATTTCCCACGCTAACCCAAGTCATTACTTTAGCAGGTGGCATTACTCAAGCGGCAGCCGTGGGCCAAGTCCGAATCCAGCGCCGCACACCAGGAGGGACATACACCGCCAACCTTTGGGACTTATTAAAGAATGGCAATCTGGCTCAAGACGTGACATTAAGAGATGGAGATAGCATTTTTATCCCCACGGTTGCTGATGTTAATCCTGGCGATACGCGTGTCCTAGCGGATGCTAGCTTTGCCCCCCGACAAGTTGAGCCGATTAACGTTGTTGTTGTCGGGGAAGTCAGCCGGCCTGGCCCTTATGAAATCACAGGGGGTGGAGTCGGTACGGGCGGTGCAACAGGCGCAGTCACAGGTACCGTAACGGGTGTAGCTGCTGGAGGAGGTGCGGCTGGCGGTCCACCGACTGTAACAAAAGCCCTTCAAGTTGCTGGGGGCATCACATCGATGGCTGATGTCCGCAATGTCGCCATCCGGCGTATTACTCGTTCGGGCGAACCCAGAATCATCAACGTCAATTTGTGGGATTTATTGCGTGCAGGGGACGTCTCTCAAGATGCGATCTTGCAAGATGGAGATACAATTACAGTCGCTACAGCTACGGCCATGAACCCTGCCGAGGCAACTCAACTGGCTGGGGCAAGCTTTTCTCCCAACACCATCGTGGTGAATGTCGTCGGGGAAGTCGCCAGACCCGGTGCGATCCCTGTACCCCCCAACACCCCCTTGAACCAAGCGGTACTGGCGGCAGGTGGATTTAGCAATCGCTCTAAAAAGAGTGAAGTTGAACTGATTCGTCTCAACCCCAATGGCTCCGTTTCCAAACGGAAAGTTAGGGTGGATTTAGCTCAGGGGATTAGTGACGAAGGCAACCCGACCCTACGCAATAACGATGTGGTTGTGGTTGGACGCAACACAGCCACCCGAATTGGAGATACTCTGGGGACGATTTTGTCTCCGATTACCAACTTTTTGGGATTCTTGAACATTTTTGGGTTTTAGCGGGAAAGCTAGTTCGTTTTTGCAGTGCAAACGTTTGTTGTGCCTTATGCCCAACTTGAGCCGAAAAGGAAGAGGGGAGAAGGACTTAGGGAAAGATCCTCGTCCCTTTTTCCTCTTTCCGACTCACCTCAAGTCATGAAAAAAAAGCAGGTTTGGGTCAAGATGGCTTCCCAACCTGCTTGTTTTGCGTGTACCATCGCAGATACTTGAGACAAAATTAAACAAGCGAACAGATTTTTTCTGATAGCTCTCAATCCACAAGAAGAGCAGGGGGTCCGATGGAGAGGGGCGATATTCAAGAACCATTACGACCGTATGAAAATGGGAAACGCTTGGTGCCACAACCACTCGTTTACCCAAATCAACGTCCAGAAAATGATGACGAGCTGAATCTGCGGCAGCTATTGACAGTGATTAGGCGTCGGGGCTTAGTCATTGCTGGGGTAGCTATTGCTGTCACCTCGGCGATCGGTTTCTGGACATTTCGTCAGACGCCAAAGTACGAAAGTCGGTTCCAGTTATTGGTAGAACCGGTCACGGCAGAGGGAGGAAAGTTAGAAAGACTGGCTCAAGTGCCCGGTGTCACAGATGCCCCCTATTCCGTTCTGGATTACGATACGCAAATTCAGGTACTACGAAGCCCGAATTTGATGACCCCCATCCTTGAGGAAATCCAGAAACGCTATCCCGATGTCACGTATGACTCTCTGATTACTGGCAACCAGTTACAGGTGAACCGATTTGAAGAAACGAAGATTTTAGAGGTTCGCTATCGCGACACAGATCCCAAAAAAGTTCGGGAAGTCTTACACCAGGTAGCCAGAGGTTATCTACGGTACTCGCTCCAAGAGCGGCAAATGAATCTGAAAAAGGGAATTCAGTTTGTAGAGAGTCAGTTGCCTCTTCTGAAAACTCGTGTGGACAAACTTCAAGGAGATTTGCAAGCGTTTCGGCAGCGGTACGAACTCCTCGATCCGGAAAGTCAAGCCCAACAGCTAGCGTCGCGGGTGGGTACGATTGAGCAACAGCAATTGGAAACTCAAGTCAGGCTTAGAGAAAGTCAGTCTCTCTACAACGCTATCTCATCACAGCTAGGATTATCACCCGATCGCGCGATCGCAACCACCAGTCTCAGTGAAGCCCCTCGCTACCAACAACTCCTGAATAAACTCCAAGAAGTCGAAGCCGAGATTGCCAAGGAGTCAGTACGCTTTACAGAAGAAAGCCCGAAAATTGTTTCCCTGCGTAACCAACAGCGCAATCTCATACCCCTGCTGCAGCAAGAATCAATAAAGGTTCTGGGAACCAATATGGAGCAGGCGGGAGTCACCAATGATTCACCCAGTTCCATTCGTGGGCAACTGTCTCAACAACTTGTGGATGCCGCTAACCAAATCCAAGTGTTGCAAATGCGGCAAAGAGCGATCGCTCAGGCTGAACGTCTCCTCAACCAGGAGGTGAAGCAAATGCCGGTGATTGCTCGCCAGTACACCGATTTACAGCGGGAATTGAATGTGGCAACAGAAAGCTTAAACCGCTTTCTCGGTGTCCAGGAAGGTCTAGAAATTGAAGTGGCACAGAAAGCTCTTCCCTGGCAGATCATTTTGAAACCGAAAGTCCCTGAGTTTCCCCTTTCTCACAACAATGAGCGAAATCTCCTTTTAGGTGCGATCGCAGGGTTATTAGTGGGCACGGTAGTTGCATTAATCATTGAACGCTTAGACAATGTATTCCACTCCCCCGATGAGCTAAAAGACCTTACCAAACTGCCACTACTCGGCGTAATTCCCTACTGCAAACAGATTAAACAAATGACCCCTGTGGCAACCGTAGCCGAGATGATACCCGATCCAGAACAGGTTGCACCCAAGAAAAATCGCCGCCAGCCTCAATGGTACAAAGCCTCTCCCTTTTTAGAATCGTTTCGCTCCCTGCATACCAATATCCGCTTTCTCGGCAGCGATACGTCCATCCACTCTATGGTGATTAGCTCGGCAACACCAGGAGACGGCAAATCTACTACTGCTGTCCACCTCGCTCAAGCGGCTGCTGCCATGGGTCAGCGAGTCCTGCTTGTTGATGCTGACCTACGACTGCCTCAGGTACACAAAATTTTAGGTTTAGAAAATCAAATTGGTCTGAGTAATGTTATTGCGACCGGATTCACAGCTAAACAGGCAATCCAACGGCTGCCGATGTGGGATCATCTATATGTCTTGACTGCCGGTCAACTCCCACCTGACCCTACCCGCATTCTCTCCTCCAAAAAGATGCGGTATTTGATGGAGCAATTTCACGCAGTTTTTGACTTAGTGATTTATGACACACCGCCCGTGTTGGGACTTGCCGATGGTCAACTTCTAGCCGCTCACACCGATGGTGTTGTCATGGTAACTGGATTGGGCAAGACTGATCGTTCAGTCCTGATGCAAGCCTTAGATAGACTGAAAATTTCCAACGCCACTGTTTTAGGGGTTGTGGCAAACGGGGTCAAGGGCTACACAACTAGCTCCTACTATCACTATCAGCATTACTATGCGACTGAGTCCGAAGTCATGAAGGCAAAAAGGCTGTTGCAAAAAAGGATGGGTACAACCAGTTAGCGCGAGTTGGTAGAAATAGCCCATTCGGCTGGATGGAGGAAAAAGGGGAAAGGTAAAAGGTAAAAGGTAAAAGGATTGATTGATCTACCTTTTATTCTTCTCCTTTTCTCTGTTTTCAGGAGTTGCAAGTTGGAAGCATGATAGCTGAATCATTATTCTAAAATTACCTACTAAAATTGTTCTCTTCCTTACTGATCTCAATCGCTCCTCCCATAGTGGAAAGAGAATAGGGAACTCCCCCTACCCTAAACAGCGTCATAAACAACTGTGCTAATCCAAGAGCCTTGCCCTCTTGGAACATAACTTACTTCAAGACTCGAAGAGCGAATTGGATTTTCCCAATGCTTTAAACGAATGGGATTATAAGCTTTCAACGAGGCAATTCACCATTATGCATTTACCAACCCCTCTGCCCTTGGCTTTACGGTACCTGAAACTTCCCTTGTTCCAAGGGGAACAGACCTTCATTTCTAAAGATTTTAGGCATACAAGCGGATATGGATAGACTTCCCAATCTTTATCTTTCCAGGTTCTGCTAATTAACCTATCAATTCACACTTCTCGAAATTGGAGCAACAGAACTCTCTTGCTCAATTTTTGTCAAAAAAACGTAAGGAAGAGTACGACCAACCCCGAACAGTCTTCTTCTCATCAAATTGACATTGAGGGTTTTAAGCGTTAATGTCAAGCTTTTTTGATGAAATCAGCCTGGAAATTTTATCTTGAGTCAATTGAGGTATTTTTTGATTTATATTTACGACTTAGCTCAAATTGAGCAGACTCTATAAGCCTTAAAAGAACTCGTACAAGAGGATGAATTGCGCCCGCTTTACTCGATGTTATCTGTAGTGTGAGCCGCTTTCAAAAAAGACAATGACCAACGCCCCGAATCCAGGCAACGCACCGAAACCTAATTCTGGAAATGAACCCGAACAGCCTTCCCCCCGTCAGGGTAGACAGCGACAGTGGCGTCGCTTGGGGATTGCTTTGAGTATCATCTTACTTTCTGGAATTGGAGGCGGACTAACATGGGTGTGGTTTTTTGTCCATAGGCAATTAGCCCCACAGGTTGAGACAACGGTGACAAAGCTCCTCAATCGTCCAGTCAAGTTGGGGGCAGTCGAAGGTTTTTCCCTCACGGGTTTGCGCTTTGGTGCCTCAAGCTTACCCGCAACGCCTCAAGATCCCGATCGCGCTTCTGCAGAAGCGGTGGAAGTATCATTTAATTTATTGCCCCTGATTACCGATCGCAGACTACCCCTCGATGTCACGTTAGTCAAGCCGAAGGCGTACATTGAACAGGCAAAAGATGGCAAGTGGGTTGAGTTCAACATTCAGCAGTTACCGAAAGGTGCCCTCGACATCAAGCTACAAGTATTGCGGGTTCGGAATGCCGATGTTGTCTTAGCACCCAGGGGCGCAGAAGGAAATTCCAAAAAACCCATTCCCCTATCCATCTCCTCTGGGAAGGCTCAGTTTCTCAATAACAATAAGCTGATTAAGTTCGATTTAGGGGGTCAGTTGGTCAATGGCGGAAATCTTACGGTTAACGGAGAAACTCGTCCAGGAACTGGAGAAATCAAAGCGGCTATTTTAGGAAACGATCTCAGTGCGCCTGAAGTCGGTCGATTAATCCAACTGCCCCTCCTCCTCAAAGCAGGTAAGCTTGATGGCAATCTGGAAGTTAACTCAGTACCAAAAAAGCCATTAACATTTTTGGGAACTGCAACCCTGAAAAATGTTACCGCGCAACTTGATGCACTACCACAGCCTTTTGTCAATAGTAGCGGTCAACTCCGTTTTAAAGGGACAGAAGTTCGACTGGAGAAGGTGAACGGGCTTTTTGGTCAGATCCCCGCGCAAGCGAGTGGGGTATTGGATACGCAGGCAGGTTTCAACCTGTCAGCGCAGACTCAACCCGTTAAATTGCAGCAGGTTTTGCAGGCGTTCAAGATTCAAGAGTTACCCGTTCCTGCGGCAGCAGAGGTGAAAGCTACCCTTCAGGTAACGGGAACTCCTAGTGAACCCGTTGTTTCTGGTTTATTTGTCACTACCCAGCCAGCTCAAATTGATAAAGTCAAGTTTCGCTCGATCGCAGCCAACTTTCGCGTTGCCGATGCCGTACTATCGGTGAGTAACCTCCGTGCTTTGCCAGCCTTGGGGGGTTTAGTCACAGGAAGCGGGACAACACAACTGACTCAAAATAGGAGCGTCAATTTTAGATTACAGGGAAATAACCTGCCAGGAGATGCGATCGCTCTCACTTACAATATCAAACCTCCCGTTCCCCTGGGTCTAGTCTCCGGTCAAACCCAAATTGTCGGTTCCCTCAATAACCCTCAGGGCATTCGGGGTACGGGTTCAGCCAATCTCAACGTGGCGGGGGGGGCTGTCGCTGTCAGGGATATACAAATTACACAGAAAAGCTTCAGTGCCCAAGTTCGGGCATCTAAAGTACAGGTGGAACAGCTAGCAGAGGTACCGCCCCAGTTCCGCGTTCCCGTCTCAGGTACCTTTAATGTTTCTGGTCCACTGGCTAATGCGAGTGCTGCCACCATTCAAGCCAGTGGTTCTGGCACCTTACCTGTTGCTGGCGGTACAGTGAGGGCAACCAATATCCAATTGAATAACGGTCGCTTTAGGGCACAAGTTCGAGCATCTGGAGTACAGGTGGGACAGCTAGCAGAGGTACCGCCCCAGTTCCGCGTTCCTGTGTCGGGAAACTTTACGCTTTCTGGCCCAGTAAATAACCTCAGTGCTGCCACTATTGAGGGGAGTGGTTCTGGAACTTTGAATGTTGCTGGAGGCACGGTTAGGGCGACCAATATCGAACTGGATGAAGGTCGCTTCACCGCACAAGTTCGAGCATCGGGCGTGCAGGTGGGGCGTTTAGCTCAAGTGCCGCCCCAGTTACAAGGGCCTGTTTCCGGCAACTTTACGCTGGCTGGGCCTCTAACTGAGTTGAGTACGGCGACGATTCAGGGAAGTGGTTCTGGCACCTTGAATGTTGGCGGAGGCACCATTACAGCAACCAACCTCAAACTGGCAAATAATCGCTTCACTGCACAAGTTCGAGCCTCTGGTGTACAGGTACAGCGTTTGGCGCAAGTTCCACCTCAAATAAAAGG
Organism: Cyanobacteriota bacterium; assembly: GCA_040756535.1. Lineage (GTDB taxonomy): Bacteria > Cyanobacteriota > Cyanobacteriia > Cyanobacteriales > Coleofasciculaceae > JBFLZA01. The sequence goes on along the minus strand of JBFLZA010000066.1, from coordinate 8,519 downwards.
CCCCCTTTCCGGTAACTTTGCCCTGGCTGGTTCTTTAGACAACTTGAGTCCTGCTACGATTCAAGGCAGCGGTTCTGGTACTTTGAATGTAGGCGGAGGAACCCTTACAGCAACGAATGTACAACTGGGTAACGGTCGCTTTACGGCACAAGTCCAGGCATCTGGAGTGCAGGTGCAGAATTTGGCGCAAGTTCCACCCCAAGTCAAAGGGCCGCTTTCCGGTAACTTTGCCCTAGCTGGTTCTTTAGACAACTTGAGTCCTGCCACGATTCAAGGCAGTGGTTCGGGCACTTTGAATATAGGCGGAGGAACCGTTACAGCGACGAACGTGCAACTGAACAATGGTCAGTTCACCGCACAAGTTCAAGCCTCTGGGGTGCAGGTGCAGAGTTTGGCGCAAGTTCCCCCCCAAGTCAAAGGGCCGCTTTCCGGTAACTTTGCGCTGTCTGGTGATTTGGCTTCCTTGAGTCCTGCCACGATTCAGGCCAGTGGTTCTGGAACGGTGAATGTTGCTGGGGGTACGGTTCAGGCGACGGATATACAATTAGCGGATGGTCGCTTTACCGCCGTTGTTGAACCTACTGGCGTTCAGTTGGCGAGTTTTTCTGAGGAATTAGCAGGACGCCTCAGTGGCAGACTTAATGTGGGAGGTTCCTTGAGTGAACTGTCTCCCTCTGGAATTCAAGCCAGTGGTCAGGTCAATTTTAGCGAAGGTTTGTCGTTAATCGATCGCCCTTTGACTGCATCGATTAACTGGACTGGTCAACAGTTGCAGATTCAACAGGCAACAGCTAACGGATTTAGTGCCAGTGGTGTGGTAAATGTCAACCTAGCCAATCAAGGGTTGCAGGCGATTCGTTCGTTGAATCTCAATGTTCAAGCCCAAGATTTAGACTTGAAACAGCTTCCGATTACCCTACCTAATGGGGTCAATGTTGCCGGACGAGCAGATTTTGCCGGAACGATTGCAGGAACACCGACAGCGCCCAATGTTAACGGGAACTTGCAACTGCGGGACTTTGTTGCTGGAGGGTTGACGTTTGAATCTCCGCTTACAGGGCCAATTAGTGCAGTACCGGGACAGGGTGTAAACTTGCAACTCACGGGGACGAATGACCGGATTCAAGTCGCCTTGGGTTCAAACTACCAACCCGTTTCCTTTGATATTAAGCAGGGTGAGGTTGTAGCAAGTGGAACACGGCAAGGGGAACTGCTGCTAGTCAATGCCGAGAAATTCCCGATTAGTTTGATTAAAAGCCTAGCACCCTTACCCCCTGCGATCGCAAGACAACCCATCTCAGGTGACCTTTCTGGAAACCTGACGGTTAACCTCAACACCTATGGGATTTCTGGAGATGTTGCGATCGCTAATCCGATTATTGGTACTCTTAGAGGTGATTCGTTCGCAGGCACACTACAATACTCGGACGGTAAGGTTGTTCTTACCAACGGGTCGTTTAAACAAGGTGAGAGTGAGTACTTAATTGCTGCCAATCTGACTCAAACGCCCAAAGGTCCAGAGTTTCAAGCCACCCTCAATGTCAATCAAGGCAAACTCGAAAATGTTCTGACTGCCCTGCAACTGTTTGATATTACTGACTTGACTCGTGGCTTCAACGCGCCCGCCTACGGCAAAGCTGACCTAATCACGGACGACGTTACCGCCGGATTGCCCCAAGCTCCCTTGAAAGACCAATTGAGGCGTCTTGCTGAAATTGAAGCTCTTCTGCAACAGCGCGAAGAAGAAGAAGCCAACGCTTTGTTACCTCCGCTTACCGAAGCGAAAGGGGAATTTTCCGGCACCGTTAATGTATCGGGTTCCCTTGCATCGGGCATCAATGCCGACTTTAATCTCCAAGGTCAAGGTTGGGAGTGGGGGCCATATAGTGCTAATCAGGTGATTGCCGAAGGCAAATTCCAAAATGGTGTTCTCAACCTGCTGCCGTTACGCTTCCAATCTGGAGATAGCTATGCTAGCTTCTCAGGTACTCTAGGCGGTGAGGCTCAGTCCGGTCAGCTGCAGCTACAGAATATTCCTATCGAGCAGGTGCAAACTTTCCTATCAAAAGCGAGCACCGTGCCGCCCAATCTGATTGGCTTCACTGGATTCTTGAATGCCACGGCTACACTCTCCGGTAGCATTAACAATCCTCAAGCTAGGGGTGTAGTCAGCCTAACGGATGCCACACTCAACCAAACTCCCGTACAGTCAGCGCAGGGCAGCTTTAGCTACAATGATGCTCGTCTCAACTTTAGCAGCAACATGCTGCTGGCTCAGTCTAATGAGCCTCTAAACATTAGTGGTGGTATCCCCTACAAGTTGCCGTTTGCCTCAGTGGCACCCACTGATAACCAATTAGCGCTCAACATCAACGTGAAAAATGAGGGACTGGCGCTATTGAGCCTCCTGAGTGGGGGTCAAGTCACCTGGGTGGATGGCACAGGGGATGTACAACTCAATGTTTCTGGAACCATTGATCCAACAACCAACAGACCGCAGCAACTGGTTGCTAAAGGAAGTGCGATCGTAGACAATGCCACAATAGAAGCCTCTGCACTCCCTCAACCGCTAACCAATGTCACGGGTAGAGTCTTATTTGACTTTGATGATATTCGGGTTGAATCGGCAACAGGTCAGTTTGGTGGAGGCCAGATCACAGCATCGGGAGCGATTCCCATTGCCCAAGCGGCACGCCAAGCCGAAAACCCCCTGACAATTGATATCGGTGAGCTAGCACTCAACCTCAAAGGACTTTACAAGGGTCGTGTTCAAGGTGACGTGGTCATTACTGGCTCTGCTCTATCCCCGAAAATTGGGGGTCAAATCAATATGTTCAATGGAGAAGTTGCACTGGGACAGCAAGCTGCTGCTACAGAGGGTGGTGGTGCTGCTACAGGGGGTGGTGCTGGTGGTGACGCTGATGCTAACAGCCGCGTTGAGTTCAATAACTTACAGCTAACTCTAGGTAAAAACGTTCAAATATCGAGTGCCCCGATTTTGAATTTCCTTGCCGATGGGACACTAACCCTCAATGGCTCTTTAGGCAACATCGAACCGCAGGGAACCATTGCACTCAAACGGGGTCAGGTCAATCTCTTTACCACCCAATTCCGGTTAGATCGAAGCTATGAAAATACCGCCCAATTTACCCGTGGTCAAGGTCTTGACCCAACCTTAGATGTACGACTCGTTGCATCAGTTGCAGAAACAACGCAACGGCGACTGCCAACTGACCCCCTCTCGGCTGAGATTAGCGATAACCTTGTGACTGGTTTAGGCACTGTACAAACCGTGCGGATTCAAGCTCAAGCACAAGGCCCAGCAAGCCAGCTAGCTGACAATTTGGAATTGACTAGTTCTCCATCCCGCAGCAAAGCAGAACTGGTGGCACTCTTGGGGGGTCGCTTTGTCGATACCTTGGGTCGAGGAGATACAACACTGGGTTTAGTGAACCTCGCTGGGTCAGTGTTGCTCAGTAACGTACAAAATATCATCGGTGATGCCTTGGGATTGAGTGAGTTTCGCTTATACCCCACGATTATTACCGATGAGAAAAATAGGCGAGATTCTGCCTTAGGGTTGTCTGCTGAAGCTGGGGTTGATATCGGACGCAACCTTTCGGTTTCTGTAACGAAGGAGTTGACAACCTCTCAACCTTTCCAATATGGTCTACGCTATCGCTTCAACGAAAAGTTACTTCTACGGGGTTCAAGCGATTTTTCGGGTGATAGTCGGGCTGTAGTGGAGTACGATACGCGATTTTAATTAAGAAATCAGGGGAAAAGATACCTGTCCCCTTTCCCCTTTCCCCCTTCCCCTTTCCAATCAACTATGACTAATTCAAGGGAAATCTGCTATTAGATTTGGGTTGGCAACCAATAATAATCTCGTTAGTTCTAGGCTGCTCCTTGAGCAATTTCCAAAAAGCTTGTTGATTGAAGCTTCTTGGGTCTCTTCTTTGACCAGAACGGTCTACACCTTTATGGGTTGTAATCCGGGAATCAGGTACTCCCGTTTTTGCAACTAACCAGGCGAGAGACTGGTATTGAGCTTTTGTATACCCTCGATGACGACTGCGATTATTATTACCATCGGGTGGGGTTTCTAAAGATACATGGTAAGCAAAGTTATTGACCGAGGGCAAAAGACCAGGATTGGTTTGCACCGTTTCCGATCCATTTTCACCCTCAAATACTGAGTTCCCCGCCCCAAATGCTCTCAAGTCTGGAGGAACAATATAAATTACTTCACCCGATCGCTTAATTAGGGCATGATAGCTCACTTGTTGTGAGTCAAGTGGGTGTGGAGTTTGGAATAAATTAAGCGCACTTCTTGCTGAGCCAACGGTTTCATGAATGACTACAATAGGAGGGTATTGAGCGGGTCTCCCATACAAGTCAGTGAGAAAGCGCTCTCCATAGTTCGTTGGGTCAGCTAAGACAATGGATTCAACAGGTTTGTAATTGTTTAAAGCGCTTGAAGACCTCTCAATCAGGGATTCTTCGGTAGATAGTTTAGATTCATCCCCAATCCGCCGGAAGCGAGAGAGCGTGACTTGAACAAAATCGTTAGGAATTGCCTGATTAGATATTGTTTTATTATTTTCTGGTCTAACAGGACAACTTGATTGCATGGGTGGAGCAAGATTGCTTTGAGCAATAGCCGAAGGAGCAGATGACTGATTAGGCACTCCAAATTCATTGGCATTTGCTCTGTCTGAGCGTCCCATACTCGTAGTAAAAATGGCTACTACAAAACAAAAATAAAAGAGTAGGATAGTGGCAATTAATTTTTGCTTCATGGATGAATCGTTTACGCTATTAATCTTTTTGAGGAAGCTTCAATATAGCAATCCAAGATGATTGGTGAGAAAAATGAACCACAGATGCACAGGCATTGCACACAGATAAATGACGAAGTTCTTACAATTCATTTAGGATGGCGATAGAAGCGTGGGAAGTGCCAAGAGTGACTCAATCATCTTAACCGACTGTATTTTCTTCAGAAATGAACATCCAAGAAAACTACACGGCTCAACTCCTTGACGGATGGATCTACCAAGTCATGCCAGGACGCTATGGATATTACCTAGAGCTTTGGAATCCGGAAGGTAAGGAATATCGCAAACCCAAGGCTTTTGAGCAATACGAGGAGGCTGTTGCCTTTGCTGAATCTCTCGTTGCCTTGACGCAGAATGAACGTAGCGGAGTCGCAAATCACGAAGAGTGCGATCGCTTAGATCGGATGATGCGGCAGCTAGTCCGCCTCGAATGCGATGACTGCATCTATCAAGAGTGGCATATTAAATGCTATGAAGATTCTGATAATGACTGGGATGTCTATGCTATTGATCCAGTCATCGGCACAGCTCAGATTTCCCTGAAGCGACAGGCAGAGTTACAGGATGCGATCGCTAAACTCAAACTCCAGATAGACACGATGGAAGCCGTGCGTCATCCTTAACGGTTCCACAGGTGGTGAAAATTCCTTTAATCCTGCTAAAGAGATTCTTTTGATTCAGGGTAAACCTTCATCAACATCATTCCTTTATCGGAGGCGGAATCCCCTGTAATTCCACCTCCGATTCCTATTAAATAGTATTGGGCATTGGCTAAAGGAACAATCACCGCCTGTTTTCAGTCTCTCTAAATATAGAGGGACATGGGAGATGAAGTAATGCATAAAAAAATAGTGGCTACTACAACCCTATTAGCTACACTTCTAGCAATTCCAGTTACTGCTCAAACTCGTTCTGGAAGGATTGAAGGTGCGCTTTCCTATCCGAGTGAGTACATACCGGCATTAAGAGCCTGTGCAAAGAATATTCGGAACAACTCTCTACACTGCACCCAAACTAAGAAAAACCAAAAGCAATATAAATTACAGGTTCCAGCCGGAACTTATCATGTTTTTGCCACAGCAACGATTGCTGGAGAGAAAGAAACTGCTTATTATTCTAGAGCTGTTACCTGTGGTTTAAGATATGGATGTAATGACCACAGCCCCATATCTGTAACAGTTAAGTCGGGTCAAGTAGTTAAAGGGATTAATCCTCAAGATTGGTATAATAAATAATCCAGTTTTTTAACTCAAAATTTAATGCGATCGCTAAGGCATACTGATGCATAGCAATTGCCTGGTTAGCTTTTACTCGCGTTGAGTTGTAATCACCGGTGTTTTAGCTCTATTTTGTAGTAAATACGCACTTAGATCATGACACTCTCTACAACTCGAAACATACAACTCACTCTCCCTACAGACGGTGACGTTACTCTTGCACAAGCTAGCTACCGGAAATTGGTATCTTACCTACACCACAAGGAAGCCGACTGCACTATCAAGGTGATGCTAGATGACACTCCGGGGGAGGTTGTTACTATTCCGGTGGAAGCCTTGCGCCTGCTTGTTGAAATTTTGGCACAGATGGGTCAGGGTAATGCTGTACAGCTTACCCCTATCAGGAAAGAACTCGAACTCTATGAAGCTGCTGATATTCTGGGTGTTTCCAAAGCTCATTTACTGACTTTGCTTAAGTCGGGAGAAATTCCTTATAGGATAGACGGGACAGTCTACCGGATGCGTTATCAGGATGTGATTGACTATAAAAATCGGAATGATGCCGAACGGATGAAAGTTCTTGATGAGCTTGCTGCCGAAGCGCAAGAACTCAACATGGGATACTAATGCATAGCGAATTTAACCGTCGTGTATGATGCCTGTGTCTTATATCCAGCACCATTGCGCGATTTCTTGATGTGGCTAGCACTCACAAATTTGTTTAAGGCACGTTGGACAGAGGAAATTCACGACGAGTGGATGCGAAATGTTCTGAAGAATCGTCACTATTCTGAAACTAGAGTAACTTTTGTAGCCCAGCCACAACGATTTCTCCAAGATTATCAGATAAAGTTAACAACGCATTTTCGAGTCCCCATTGTCTGACTTTAGTTGCTGAAAGAGCACCGTGAGCAGTAGCATTTCGCACCGCTTTAGCCAGTCTTGCAGCCTCAACCCAGGAAGAAATAGGAGTAGATTTTACTATCCAGGATTCAATTATTTTTTGATCTCCATTGTCAAGACTAAGAAAGTCAGCTAAAGCAGTCTTTCCTTGACGTGAAGGTCTTTTAAGCCATTTTTCAAGATTCTCTTGTTTTTGATCAGGTGGAGTTAGTAATCTGTAAGCTGGAAGGTCACATTTATCGGTAAAGACTTTAATCGCTTCGGGGTTCAGAGATTTTCCTGGCTTCAATAATGTTTTTATAGTCGTTTCAAATCCGCCGTATGCCATCACGAGTCGCCACTGAACTCCACGCGCTTTGTGTGTCGCATTGGGATTATCTGTTGTGTTGCATCCAGCAGCTGGTTCTTGCCATTGCATCGCAGATTGAGTTAGGTAAAATCCCCTTGATAGAGCTTGAATAACATCATCGATATAGTCTGGCTCGATTAAGTGACTTTGGCTGAAGTAAAAAAGCCTCTGTTGTATGTCATTGCATTTGGCTGAATCTTCTAACCAAGATTCGTAAGTACCAAAAACTTGCCATATATCGCGCCAAACATTGTTGAGGACTGTGGTTAGCTCCGCACTCTTTAAGAGTTCATCCTGGGAAGCGTCGAATTGAGTAGGGTACATAGCTGAACACCTAAATTACCAGATTTATGATTGCCTTTCGCTTTCGCAGTGCACCCGTCCGGGATGTTGACCGAATTGCCCTTTATTTTAACAATGCCAGTCGGAGAGAATTAGGATTATTCTATTTCTGGTGGTAGGGGTGGTATCAAAGGCTCCAACTGAGCAATCAGCACGGGAATGCCTGAAGTTACCACAGACCAAAGTCGTTCTTGCCGAATTTCTTCATATTGATGGGCTATGACATTCCGTTGGGCGATAATAGAACTCCAAGGAATTTCAGGATGCTCTTGTCGGAAAGCGTCAGACATTCGCCGCGCTGCTTCACCCAGAATTTCTAACTGTCGTTCAACTGCACTCTGAAGCAAAATACTCTCCAGATAGGCTTCATAGGATAAACCTGCTGTAAATTCTTGAAGGCGACGTGCCGCCTGTAACATATCCCACAGGTAGCCAGCTTCGCGATTAGTTGGTGGCATAGATTACCTGTTTTGTACTGAGGATTTCATAACGCCGGAAGGGATTTTTTAAAGCAGCTTTCTCCACAAAATCGACTTCGCGGCCAAACAAGGTTTCGAGTTCTTCTTTCATATGGACAATATCAAACAAACTCCAATTAGTATCAGGCGCAAAACTCACCAGCACATCCACATCACTATCTGGGCGAAAATCATCGCGTAAGATAGAGCCAAATAGGGCAAATTCGGTGATTTTCCAGCGATCGCAAAAAGATGCGATCGCATCCTCCGATACCTCAACTTTCGGACTAATTGCAGTCATTTAAACCGTCACCCCCTCCAATTCCTCATCCGTCAACTCATACAACTCCCGTAACTTCTGCAACTTCTCCTCACTGGGTTGCCAAAAACCCCGTCCATTTGCCTCTAA
>JBFLZA010000065.1:0-19824 GCA_040756535.1 Cyanobacteriota bacterium | reverse complement strand
TTGAAAGGCTCTCAGATCTGCCAATCTCTCACCGATCGCAAGGCGCTTTGTATCGTCTAGTGTTGAAACCATGTGTTAATTGTCCTATAGGAAAATAATTTGATTAATGCCCGAATCACCGTAGAGGTAACGCAGCTAAACACGATCGCCCCAAATATGCCTCATAAAACTCAGCAGAGGCGTTGTTCACGCTTCTTTTGAAGAATCTAGTCGAACACAATTACCTTAATCATGGAAATTGCGCTTGTTAACTAACTCTTACAGAGGCATAACGGGCAACGAGTAAGAGCCACATTGGGTTATGTTTTCAAGCGACAAAAAGCTTGAATACTTTGATTTTGAAGGTTATCTAGTTCTCGTCCACCTAACCCTGGTTAGATGTTTCGGCTGAACCCACAAAAAGTTCGCAGCTTGCGTTGAGGGCAGTAAACAGCGCTCCTTCCAATGGAGTAGTCAGGCGAAAAATGCGCTCAGTATGGATGCATCCTGGCAGCAATAAGACAGACAGGGGCGATCGCCTCGTGTATCGATCTGAGCCTTCCTCCCAACACCCCTGTGGAAAATTCCGTTCTTTTCTCGCTTGTATCGATTACCGTGTGTTGCCCTGTGCTTCAGCGTTCTTGTCACCGCGTCCGAGCAGGGTGCGAACAGCAGTCATAACCTCTGGCACTGCGAGTACGATGGACGCGATCGAGCAAACCGTCGCTACCTGACAGTACTCACAAAACGCTTTGTTCTCGCTCCACTCCTCACGCGCTAGCTCGACATTGGTCACCCCGTCCAACACCAGCTTGATACCCATTGCAATTGGTAAAAGAGGGTTGAGCCTAGCCCGGTTTAGACCACCAGCCGCCGCCAGCCAAGCCGTGATGGCATAATTAGCCACCATTATCGGCCCATCGGGTGAGTTGAATTTGTTGTAAGCGTAGTTAGAGGCGTCAACGCGGTCTGCATCGAAAAGCTCCTGTCCCGGAGGATCGGGTAGGTGACTAACAATCCCGGTCTGGTAGAGTGTGACTAGTTGTCCCATCGAACCGCCGAGCATAGACAAGCCGATAATCGCTCGCCGTCGGGACATGTGAGGGTTCTTTCCCTGACGCAGTTCTTGACTTAATTGTTGTGGCTCCATAAAGAAGCGTAATTCTCCATAACGTATGCGTTGACGGTTATATCAGCCATGCACGGGGTATTCCACCGACGACGGAAGACTATGCAGTATGCATCCAATTCGGCGATGACAGTGCCCTGCGCTGAGAGCGGATAAATTCCCCATCATTTTTATGGATTCAGCTTGATGCGTACCACTTACCCAGGAGGTACTTCTACAGGGTCGTATTTGGGAGGCTCTGGTATTCCCAAGTACAAACTAGCTTAATATTCTGTCCTTTTGATACCTGTCGAGCATTGTAGCTTGTCTAAAAAAATACATTCTAACTAGTCATGCAACGTGCGGAATAGGGTTGAGTAATACCAATTCACTAAAAGCCTGCTACAGATACTTTTCTTGTTCACCCCAAGATATCGGGGGGTTAGGGGGGTCAATGTGTAGCGCAGTAACCGTTAATTGGTATAAGTTCCATGAATGCATAACTACTGATGGCTTTAGATGAGCTTTTATAAATGACGAAGACTTCCTGATACTACGAAGTAAAAGATGTGTTATTACTATCACCTCTTGACAGCTCTAAACTACCTACGGGCGATACAGTTAGCGTCAGTATCCGGAGAAAAGACTGGGCTTCGCTAACGTAAGAAAGGGATAGTAACGAGGGAGTTTGCCCAATGATTCTTGATTGTCGATAAAATTATCGACTCTGGCGTTAGGAACTAGCGTCATCAAACATCAATGAGGAACCTCTACTTGATGAACTTCTCCGGAAACAGAATAGCAAGTTGCTCAGATGAAGCGTTAAAAGCAATGATTTGCTAGCTAAAGTTGGAAACTCAGATTTCAGCGAAGCAAGTCGGAGTAGTTCATTAGATAGATCTTTTCTTGCCTCAACAGCTCCCTTCGCATCTGGACTTTAGTCTTGAGGGGGATGCACAAAATGCCTGATTTTCCAATAATTAGAGAAGACTCTTAAAGAAATTTTGAGGGCTAAGGAGTTATTAAATAGATGAGGTGAGGGGAAGATGAAACGTAATATTTTAGCGGCTGTTGTACTACTAACGAGTATCAGCTTTACTACAGCAGCTCAGGCAGAAAACCCTGAACATGTCAGACAGCTACTGAAAACCAAGCAATGTCAAGGCTGTGATTTGGCAGAGGCTAACTTAGCTAATCTTGACCTGAGTCAAGCTGACTTAACGCAGGCTAACTTAAGGGGGGCAAATCTAAGTGGAACGAGTCTAGTTAGAGCAGACTTGAAGGATGCTAATCTCAACAATGCCAACTTAGAAAGAGCTAACCTCCGCCTTGCTGATTTACTGGGTGTTAACCTCACAGGAGCCAATTTAAAAGCAAGTATCCTGACTGATACTTACTTCGGTGGTGCTAATTTGAGTAATGCCAACCTTAGCCAAGCTAATTTGAGCCGTTCTCAACTCGAAGGTGTGAATATGCAGGGAGTTGATTTGAGTACAGCAAATCTCAGTCAAGCCCGTCTCAATAGTGCTTATTTATCGAACGCTGACCTCAGCGATGCTAACCTCAGTAACGCGAAGCTTTCTGGAAGCAATTTATTGAACGCTGACTTGAGTAATGCAGATTTAAGTCGTGCACAACTCAATAGCGCTAACTTAACGGAAGCCAACTTAGCGGGGGCTGATTTGACTAAGGCAGCTTTAAGGAATGCTAATTTAACAGGGACTGACCTTACTAATACCGATTTGAGCCAAACCAATTTCGATGGTGTTATTGGATGGCGTCAGTTACCTATTGAGCAACCTATACAATGAATGATTGAGTATCAGGCGTAACTGAACAGTATTGTCGTTAATCCCACCCATTTATGCTGAGGCTGAGCAGCAAACCTCCTATTGTGATTGGGCATCGGGGAGCTTGTGGTTACCGTCCAGAGCATACCCTTGCTTCCTATGAGTTGGCGATTGAGATGGGAGCTGACTATATTGAACCTGATGTCGTTTCTACCAAAGACGGGGTTTTGATTGCTCGTCATGAAAATGAGATTTCTGAGACGACCAATGTAGCCGACGTAAGAGAGTTTGCTAACCGTAAAACGACTAAAATCATTGATGGGAAAGAAGTCCTGGGTTGGTTTGCCGAAGACTTCACCCTCGCAGAGATTAAGACGCTTCGAGCCAAAGAGCGCTTGCCATTCCGGAATCACTCCTTCGATGGTCACTTTGAAATCCCTACGCTGCAAGAGGTGATTGATTTAGTCAAGGAAAAGAGTGTTCAAATAGGACGAGCGATTGGCATCTATCCAGAAACCAAGCATCCTACATACTTTGATTCCATAAACCTCTCACTAGAAGAGCCTTTAGTTGCACTCCTTGAAGCCAATGGCTACAGCAGTAAAGACGACCCCATCTTCATCCAATCGTTTGAAGTCGGGAACCTCAAACAGTTGGCTCAAATGACTGATTTACCTTTAGTACAGTTATTGGATCGACCAGAGATGCAGCCGTATGATTTTATTGTGAGGGAAGATTCTCGCACCTATGCTGATATAACTTCTCCTATAGGACTAGCGGGAATTGCCGAATATGCTGATGCCATTGGTCCCTATAAACAGCTGATTGTACCTGCTAGTGATAAACACAGGCTGCAACCCGTTACCTCTTTGATTGAAGAAGCTCATGCTCTTGGGTTGAAGGTACATGCTTGGACGTTTCGAGATGAACAGCAGTATCTTGCAGCCGATTATCAGGGAAACCCCCAAGCCGAATACGAACAGTTTTTCAAATTGGGTATTGATGGCGTATTTAGTGATTTTCCCGATACGGCTATTACTGTTCGCAAACAACTTCAGAAGTGACATCGCTTTAAGCAACTAACTCAAGATTTTACAGTTAGGGTAGAGTGTCTAACTATATTTCTACCTTAAGATAGATATATCTTTCTCCAATTCTTTATAATCATCTAGCCTGATTCTGTCAGTAACTCCTGTAGTAAGGGTTCAGAGTACTCTTCACTACATGATTTATGAGAAAGCCAGCGCAGGCGCTTTGTGTCGGATTACTATTCTTAGCGAACGTTGACTCTCCTGTAGTTGCTCAAACCCCTGATACGGAATTGGGCAATCTTCGTCTTTTACCTACAGGTCAAGCGGCTGACTTGAAAGTTTTGCCTCGCATTGGCGCAGGCTTTACGACCACTGGTGCTGGCTACCAAGAACCATTCTTTAGCCTTGAAGGATTTGCTCCTTTACAACAAACGTTGGGAAGCAATCTTACCTTCTTGGAAGGAAAATTACTCTTTTTTACCGACTCTACCATTGGCACTAACTTGGTGCTGGGAAAACGATTTTATAGTTCGTCTCGAAACCGAATTTTAGGCGGTTACATCTCCTACGATGCCCGCGATACAGGCAATACTCTTTTTCACCAAATTGGTGCGGGTTTTGAACGCTTGGGTAACTGGGATTTGCGAGTCAATGCTTACCTCCCCGTGGGGAATACTCGCGAACAGACAGCTGAATCATTATCAAACCCTTTTTTCCAGCAAAACTCTTTGGTACTGAACCGGACGCGCCAGTTTGAGACTGCAATGGCGGGATTCGATGTTGAAGCGGGGGGACGATTAGTGCGTCTTGGAGAGGGGGATTTGCGAGGCTACGGGGGTGTGTACTACTACGGCGCACAAGGCAGTGATGGTGGCTTCGGCGTCAAGGGGAGACTAGAAGCCCGTCCCACTGATAACTTGAGAATGGGTTTATCGGTTCAATATGACCCCATCTTTGAGACGAGGGTCGGTTTGAGTTTGGGGGTAAATTTCCCAGGAACTCGTCAGCGTGGGGTTAGCAACTCTAGCGTACTGGCGCGTTTAGGAGAATCTGTTGCTCGCACAAGTACGATTACTGTAGATGAGCAGACGCAGAATGAAACGGTTGTGACTACAAATCCCAAGACGGGTACGCCTTGGCAGTTTCGACACGTTAGTTTGGGACAGGAGACGGGTGATGGTACGTTTGAAAATCCCACGGGGACAGTGCAGGATGCTTTGAACTTGGCTCAATCGAATGAGATTGTATATGTCCAAGCCGGTACGAATCCTGGCATCGCGGCTTTTAAAATTCCTGATGGTGTGACAGTACTGTCAACAGCAGCAGTGCAGACGGTTGAGACTGTGGAGTTGGGTTCTGTTGTGTTGCCGTTGTCAGGGAGTGGAGTATTTCCTGAGGTGACAGGAACCGTCACGTTGGGGAATAATACAACTTTATCGGGATTTGCGATCGCCAATGTCACCGGAAATGCCATTGAAGCCACCAGTGTGCGAGATGTGACGATTCAAGGCAACCGCATTACTAATGCCACAGGGCAGGGCATTAATCTAATTGATGTAGCAGGAACGAATGCGATCGCAAATAACTCTATCACCAATAGCGGTCTTGAAGGTGTATTCATCCAAGCTTCCGGCAGCACTCAACAGAACATCACCACCACTAACAACAGTATTAGCGGCAGTGGGAAGATAGGCATTTTCGTTCAAGGCGCAGAGAATAGCCAACAAACCTTCACTGCCAGCAACAACCAAGTAAGTGGTAGTACAGGTCAGGGGATTTTTGCCCAAGTTTCCGGTACAGCTCAACAAAAATTAACGATTGAAAACAGCACCGTTAGCAGTATCAACCGTGCTAGTGAAGGCACGGGAGGCCAAGGCATTTTCGTGCAAGCATCAGAGAATGCCCAACAGCAACTAATTGCTCAAAACAACACCGTAAGCAACACAGAGGGTCAAGGCATTTTTGTGCAAGCTTCCGGCACCACAACTCGACAAGAATTTACCGCGACTGGCAATACAGTGAACAATAGCGCGGGTCAAGGCATTTTCGCGCAAGCATCTGGTACCACAACTCAGCAGTTAACCCTCAATGACAACAAAGTAAACAGCACCCTTGGCGGGAGTGACGGCACCGGAGGACAGGGTATTTTCATCCAAGTAGCGGAGAATGCCCAACAGCAACTTACGGCTAACAACAATACCGTGAACAACAGTGAGGGTCAGGGGATATTTGTTCAAGCCTCTGGAGGCGTCCAAAACCTCACTGCCAAAAGCAACACTGTGACGGGTAGTGCGGGTCAGGGACTATTTGTGCAAGCTTCCGGTACAGCTAAACAGGAGTTTACGCTGGAAAATGACACCGTAACTGGCACCAAACGCAGTAGTGATGGCACAGGAGGGCAGGGAGTTTTTGTCCAAGTTTCCGGGGATGCCCAACAGAAATTCACGTTAAATGATAGCCAAGTCAGTAACAGTGAAGGTCAGGGCGTTTTTGTTCAGGCAGCAGGCGGTACTCAAAACTTTTCTGCTAAGGGTAACACTGTAACGAGCAGTGCGGGTCAGGGACTATTTGTGCAAGCTTCCGGTACAGCTAAACAAGAATTTGCGCTGGAAAATAATACAGTAAACAGCACCAATCTTAATAGTGACGGTGCAGGGGGTCAGGGCATTTTCGTGCAGACCTCTGGCACAACTCAACAGAAATTTGAACTCAATAACAACACGGTGAATAATAGTGCGGGTCAAGGTGTTTTTGTTCAAGCTTCTGGCGGTACTCAAAACTTTACGGTTAAGGACAATAAAGTGAGTAATAGTGCAAGTCAGGGAATTTTTGTCCAAGCTTCGGGTACAACTCAACAGGAATTTACTATTGAAAACAGCACAATTAGTGTCAGTGGAAGTCAGGGGATTTTCATTCAAAGTGCTGAAGATGCTCAACAAAAGTTCAGCCTCAAAAATAACACCATTTCTAACAGTGCTTTAGAGGGTGTCTTCATCCAATCTTCTAATGGTGCTCAAGTAGCGGCTGATGTCCAGTTCAATATTTTGAAGGACAACAATACTCCAGGTTTCACAGCGATTATGAATAGCACTCGTAATTTCTGCTTGGGGCTTAAGGATAACAACAGTAATACAAACTTCCAGTTACAGCGAAATGCTGGGACGTTTCAAGTGATTGACCGGGATAATGTGAGTGCTAACAACACGGGTACGGTGAATTTTGTACCAGGGGTAGGAGATTTTACGAATGTGACAGCTTGTCCTTAAGTTTATGACATGCTAAGGGCACGACAATGTCGTGCCCCTACAAAATTCTATATTCTACCCAATTGACACGCGCTATAACTAGGGAAATGTATAATGTTTTTAACCACAGATAAACGCATATAAACGCAGATGAATAGGATGTTACCTAGTAAATTTTATGCAAATTTTAAGCTTAAAGTATCTGTTTTAGTAATTATTAAAATGGGCATTACCCACCCTATCTGTAGAAAGTCTGTATAAATCTTCTCTGTGTTTATCTGTGTACATCTGTGGTTTTTTTATGAACCTTTGGTAAGCCACATCCGGAAGCAGTCTTTTTCCTCTTGAAGTATCCTAGCAGAACTTCGGGAGGCAGGTTATGTGCATCAAGCTACGCATCGCTACATTTAATTTAGAGAACCTGGACGACAAACCAGGAGAAAAACCGACACTGCAAGAACGTATCGCTTTGATGCGACCTCAACTCCAACGGCTCAATGCTGATATCCTATGCTTGCAGGAAGTGAATGGGCAGGAAGAACCGGGACAACCTCGCCGTCTTTTGGCTTTACAAAAACTCATCGCAGAAACACCCTACGCTGACTTTAACTGGGTGAGTACCATGACCGAGGGCACAAAGCAAGTTTATGATGAGCGTAATCTGGTTATCCTCAGTCGCTTTGAGATTCTCGCCCACCAACAGTACAAGCACGAGTTTGCGCCTCCCCCTCAATACTGCACGGTAACGGCGAACCCACAGGACAAAGAAGCGAAGAAAGTTACCTGGGAACGGCCGTTGCTGCACGCCCAAATCAAGTTACCTGGCGATCGCATTCTCAATTTTATCAATGTTCACCTCAAATCGAAACTGCCAACACCTGTTACAGGACAAAAGCTCAACAACTTTACCTGGAAGACGCCCTCTGGATGGGCTGAAGGGTTCTTCCTCTCGTCAATCAAACGTGTAGGACAGGCGCTAGAGACGCGAATTTTTATCGATCAATTATTTGATGCCGATGAGAATGCACTAATTGTTGTCGGCGGTGATTTTAATGCGGAAGTCGATGAAGTACCGATGGAGGCGATTCGTGGAGATGTTGAGAATACAGGTAATGGCAAACTCTCTAAGCGCGTAATGGTGCCTTGTGAGCAAAGCATTCCTGAACCTGCGCGTTTCTCTTTGTTCCACCACGGCAAGGGAAGAATGTTAGATCATCTGCTGGTATCTAGGGGGTTACTGGCGTACTACAGAGGTGCGGAAATTCATAATGAATTGCTGCATGATGAATCCCTTGCTTTTGCCACTGATTTACTGCATCCGGAGTCCGATCATGCACCTGTAATTGCTGAATTTGAGCTACCTGTTAAATTATGAATTATGAATGCTGAATTATAAAAAATCAGTATGAATTTATCCCTTCATAATTTTGATTGATATCGTTTCCGTCTGCCTTAAAATCATCAAAAAAATGCGCCTTTTGCATTAAGGTCTGCATCTTGGCGTTAAAAAAATAACTATTACGATGCCAATGGATTCAATATGAATGACTGAATTGAAATGTGAATTTTTGAACGAATTAACTCACAAAAGGAGAAAAGATATGGGTTCCGGTTTAGACAAAGGTTACGGTGTTCTCAAATGTCGGGCTGTAGATAGTCGGATGGAAGGGAGTGATGATAGTAGTCCACATTATCAAGTCCAGGTGAATGATGGTCAGTACGACTATCGCATTGCCATCAACGTTAAATCAGTAGTGAAACCCTTCGATCTACTTTACTTAGTAGATGACAACTTCATACACCCCATCACCGACGGGCTAGTGAACTTGAATTTTGGCTACCACAAACTGCCCAGTAAACCTGGAGAATTAGCACTGGACTACATCCGGGGGAATTTATTTGATGTTACCAAGATGAAGTCATTGCCGTTCAACGTGCCGGGACGGGACAATGACCTCAACGAGTTGATCGATCTGTTTATTCAGCGAGCGATCGCAAGTGAAGAAGCGGTTATCTATGCCTTCGGGGAACCATGGGGGCCAGAAAATATACCCGACAAGATTTTCAAATTCAGCCCTGGCAGAGGAATTCATAACATTCACATGAACCAAGGCAGTAGTGGCAAGTTTGCCAGGGAGAACGGCGTTTGGCAAGACGGCGGACTCCTCATTCACTATCCGTCTCGGAATCAGTGGATGGCTGCCTTCTTTGCATTCCAGTCACAGTCGTTCCATACGAACGATATTACGGGCGATCCGCTAGATATTACTCCCGATAATCCAGTACCTTTAGATCCAACTACCCCTTCTGTAGCGGCAGAGGTTAGAATTGTAGCAGCCTTGGTAAATCCAATCGGTGCAGACCCAGGTCAAGAGTCAGTTACCTTAATCAATGTCTCACCTACACCAGTAGACTTAAAGGGTTGGGCATTAGCCGATCGCTTGAAGCGCAAGCACAGCCTCAATGGAACAATCCAACCTGGTGCAGTGATGACAATACTTTTGAGCGGCACAGATATCCAGCTTTCTAATGATGGCGGTATCATTACCCTTCTGAACAAAGATGGACTCAAAATTGACGGAGTCTCTTACACGAAGGAAGGCGTCAAAAAGCAAGGCTGGACAACCGTATTCTGATTTCCCTGACCCAAGTAACGAATCACTCTAAACCAATAGATCTGATTCTGGACTCCCTGGCAGCGATGCCAGGGATTTTTTTGGCAGTAATATTGCGGTTCTCATGTGGATGAGGTACAAAGCTCTAGGTTTTCGGGAATTGGGAATTGGGAATAGCCAAGAAACTCAGATGTACCTCATTAATACGAGAATTGCTATATTGCTAACGAAAGAGCGAATAAGTGTTTGTTAAAAGAGTTTTTGTAAGATATTTGCCTGATAAAAGTTTAAGAAATTCAAAAATTTAAGCGGTACTCTTGTTAAATTTTGTCTGCAATCTGCTAGATTGGGGGGAATTTTTCGTGTTTTCCCATGAACACAGTCCAACTCGGTGTCCGTATTCCCTCCAATCTCAACGAACGCTTGACTTCGTTTATGTTTCAAACGGGTATGTCTAAAACCCACATAGTTATCAACGCTTTTGCGTCTTACATGGGACGTGCTGAAGAGCTTTCGCTAATAGAACGGATGGCGAGAGGATGTCAAAGCCACCTCTGCGACTTGGGCATTGGACGCGATGACCCAATGAGTTAGCTGAAGAAGGTGCGATTGCGCTTTTCGAGAAGAATTCTTCACATCGCTCTTGCTTTAGAACTCCCGAAGAAAATTAATTTTAAGACGGTGGATAAATCTCAATTTTAGAATTTTTTACTAAGAATTTAAGGATTGATCCAGACTTTTTTCCTAAAACAATAGCATGAGCATAGTTGCCTTCAATGGGGGAATGAATTACTTTTAAACCTTTTTCTAAAACGAATTGAGCCTTCAGAGAGGCTATAGCGTTTTTATTGATTTTCTTGGCTCTGGCGTAGCTTTCCTCTAAAGTTGTCAGGCAGAGTATATCAACAGACATTTCCTCATCCCTGAAAGCTGCTGATGTAGCTCTGCCTTCATCCCATTTAAATTGACCTGGATGCAACCACCTTAGAAGTATATCTGAAGGCTGAACTTCATAGATTTCACTCATTAGCGACCGTCAAGTTTAAAAAGCCAGTCTAATACATGGTACAACTTATTCAGACTGACCTTCCCCTCTTCCTCTTCTTCCTCTGAATCTTCTACAGACTTCAAGTACTCAAGCGACTGTTCTGCTTCCCTTTCTTTTGGTATGTAAACCTCTAGCTGTCTTGAAGGGAATCGTTTGCCAGCCCACTCAAATAAAATTGACCCATCAGAGCAAGGAGCAATAAACGGCTCTACTTTTGAAAAATTTAATCCTCTATCGATAGCGTAAGTTCGAGCTTTTGAGTAAACATCTAATGCTATATTAATTTGCTCTTTAGAAAAAATAGGGGCATTGTAGCCATCCCATTTATCCTCTAAATCTGCCAAGTGAACAATTCTTTGATATGCATTAGTCGTTTTTTTCCAGTCAAAAGGCTCTTGTTTGCGCGCATCAACAACAAAAGCAAAATCTGTGCTAGTGTCTTTGCTTTTGTTCAACCCCCCTTTTTTTAAATATTCAGATGCATAAACAGCTTGAAAATGCTTAACTAATGTTTTTAACGGCTTAGAGACATTGGGTTCTGCTGCTGTTGCTGGTTTCGGAATACCTAAGCTATTGCCCTCGTAGGTGCCTAGCACAATGTCTTGATTACATGAAGCATAAAATTGCTCAGCAACTTCATTAATTTGCTTGCTGTCAAAAATGAATTTGCTTTGCTTCGTGTTCGTGTTGATGAGACTATCGGGATTCATTCTTTTAACCCTCCTAAGAAAGTATCTTCTACCAAAGAATGAAATGTATTGAAATCTGTTTCCCAAGACTGGATGATTCTTTTAGCTTCAAGTATTCGCTCTTCGTCAACAATATTGACTAAATCTCGATGGAAATTTGCTGAAAACAAAAGAACACGGGTAACTATGTTGTTGGATGAGTCTTCCATATTCCCCGCTTGAACAGTAACGTTTAGGTTTGCGTCGCTCAGTGGATAAACAAACTGAATCGCTACACTTGGTGAACTCCCCTGAAAAGATTTCCACGCGCCTGGAGCAATCAATTTCTCTAAAATAAAGTCGTATGACTTTTCTGCTTTATCAAATATCACATACCCACTAAAGTTAATTCCTATTGCTTGATAATTGAGATAACCAAGTGTATCGACATACTTAAAACTTACTTCGGAAACTTCTGCTAAAAGTTTATTATCAGATTGCAAAAATGTTATTCTGTCTTCTTGAGCTATTATGTTAAATCCGTTTTTGTAAGCCACTTGAGACAGAGGAGGAATGGATATGGGAGGCATTCCCAACTCCCACTCAACGGGTACAATGTGATTGTATTTTAAAAAGTCAGGATTTAAGATGGATGGGTTTTGGTTAACTGCAACCAAGACAATTGAAAAATTTTGAATTTCCAAATTCTTAATATCCATCATTTACCTATTTTAATGCCTGTGATTTAAATAACTAGAAAATCGTTATAATCTTTGAATTTGAGCCTTGTATCGTTCAAGAAACTTTGGGGGCATAATCTTCCACATAGTAAATTTCCTTTTAACATGCAATACCGTATTTTGGGGTTTTACTTAATACACAAGTACTATGACATATCTATTATAATATTTTTGTCGCTCAAAAAAAACAAACCTTAAATAATACATCAGTACTATATCTTTTGTCAACGCACTTAAAGCAGTTTTGTCCCCCATCAAGAGTGAATCAAGCAACGCACAGGGTTTCGCCACCATATATAGCCATGCGGGCAGCTCAGCATGAACAGTAATTCCGAACTGTTCGACCAAAGGATGGTGATTGAGGAGTTTGATTCCAAGATAGTCAGCGCTGGTGGTGGTGAGCGCACGGTCAACACTCAAGGTCGCAGGTTTGAGTACGAATCGCATCTTACGGCAAAGCCCTGGTGTGGTTGACCAGGGCTTTCTTATGTCGAATGAAGGATAATGGATACAGTCTTAAATTACTACGCTGTAGAAAATGTAAACAACGTGAAACTATATCTATGCTGACGCTGTAGACGTTGTAAACGACATAAGAAAAACCCAGTGATTGGAAGCCGTCAGGAAAACGAGTGAAGCGCGGTTTATATAGAACTGCCCTCAATTGGTACATCAACGCTGACTGCAATGGTGCATCCAATATCTTGAGGAAAGTAGCGATGATACTTGGATTAAATCTAAGTGGAGTTGGTAGGGTGCCTTTGACAGCACCCCAGAGAATCAAACTCTGGTCAGCTAAGAAGACGCGGAGGAACGGTATTTTAATCCGTTCCGAAGTATCCGCTTAGAATCCCCCGTACTTCAGTCGGGGGAGTGTCAAGTCTTTGCAGAAATCAGTAAACGGTATTCATGCAACTGACCGAGAAGGGGAATGCGTTG
Organism: Cyanobacteriota bacterium; assembly: GCA_040756535.1. GTDB lineage: Bacteria > Cyanobacteriota > Cyanobacteriia > Cyanobacteriales > Coleofasciculaceae > JBFLZA01. Next base: position 6,661 of record JBFLZA010000065.1, on the reverse strand, counting down.
CTCCATTTCCTTCTCCAGAGATTTCAGGGTTGACACTAAACTTGCAGTCCTTTTGTCTGCTCCAGAAAGCGGTTGCTTGATGTCACGCCACCGCAGGTAGAAAATATCAGACCGTTGCCGTACCAAACTGACGAGAAGACGGGATAATGCTTGCGCCTGTTCAGACATAGAACTTACAGCAATACCAGAGCTTAGCTTTTCGGCTGTATATTCACCAGCATCTTCGCCATCAATATTGATCCCGTATTTGCCTGGAGGTAAACCCGTAATTTTTAAATTAACTTGACCCATTTCCATGACCTCTGGCTTGAGGTTGCGTATCTTCTCAGAAAGTGAAGGAAATGGCCATGGCAGTGGAGCGCTGATGCTGAAGCTCGTCGTTTTATTTTGACCAATATCCACTTTTTTGCCTATCTCTACTCCTTTAGGAGATGCTCCCCAAAAGCGCAGGATTTCTGTAGCCATGATTAAATGACCGTCTTCATTGGGGTGTATTCTGTCTGGGATAAAGGTGTATTTGGGGTCTTTGGCTTGTGCTTGACGCAAGGTTTCTGTGGTCACTGAATGCAAGTCAATAACAGGCAACCCTTCACGTAAAGCGATCTGCTTGGCTGCTTCACTGTAGCGCTTGAGAACGTCGTTGTAGGGCGGTGCTTTCCCCCGTGAAGGAGAATTTATCTGATCGTAAGCCGTGGATGTCATCACATAGATGCGTGCACGGGTTTTCGCTTTCAGTTTCTGAATAATTGCACTCAGTCCGTCTTCGTAAACTTTCAATGTAGCCGGATCGAAATTCTTATACTGTCCATCGTTCATCCCAAAAAGCAGTGTCACGACGGTGGGTTGGTAATCAATGACATCTTGCTCAACCCTCGCGAGTGCTCCAGGGCTAGTACCGCAATTATTCCCGGTCACTCGCTCACAGCTCCATCCCGTATTAAAGAAGGTTACACGTCGGTCGGGATAGTGAGTCACCACATAATGTTCGATATAAGTGGTGTAGAGGCGTGCCTCGGTGATACTGTCACCAAAAAAAACAATGCGATCGCCATCTTTAAGCGCAAAATCAGCAGCTTGTTGCTGAGTCAAAGAATTGATGGCTTGCTGATGGGGCACAGCCTGATCTTGAGCAAAGGCTAAGCGATCAAAGGATTGGTGTACGGTGGCGATCGCTACAGCTACTATCATCGTAAAAAGTAGCCAAACAACTCTTTTCATTCTTTGATGGAATCTTTTACTCACCTCGTCCGCCTATTGAATCCTGTGATGATGCTTGTAACTTATAAGCGGTTCTCAAAATTTGCCCCGCTAGAATTGCCCCACCAAAGCCATTATCAATATTGACCACACCTATTCCGGCAGCACAAGAGTTGAGCATTGTCAAGAGGGGAGCAAGACCGCCAAAATTCGCCCCATAACCCACACTGGTAGGAACAGCAATCACCGGACAATCGGCTAACCCGGCAACGACACTCGGTAATGCTCCTTCCATACCAGCAACAACAATCAGAACATCAGCCTGGGCAATCACCTGTCGATTATTCAGTAAGCGGTGGATACCCGCAACCCCAACATCCCAGAGGCGCTGAACTTGAAACCCACACAGTTGGGCAGTGACAGCCGCTTCCTCTGCAACGGCTAAGTCAGATGTTCCAGCAGAGATGAGGCCGATAATTCCTGGATATCTGGGTTCGAGGGTATTGGGAACAATGGCACAAATCCGAGCCAAAGGATAGTATTGAACGTCTGGAACCTTCTCTTGCAACTTGGCGAAGACATCTGGCTCAATTCGTGTAGCCATCACTACAGGATTGCGAAGCCGCATCGCTTCCATAATCTGAGCAATTTGCTCCGGTGTCTTCCCTGGCCCCCAAATCACTTCAGGAAAGCCAGTTCTCAAGGTGCGATGATGGTCAATTTTGGCAAAATCACCCACTGGCTCATAGGCAAAATTCTTCAGTTTTTCCAAGGCAGCAGTGGGACTCAGGTTACCAGTGGCAACAGCTTCGAGCAAAGAATGTAAAGCTTCAGGTTGGGTCATTACGCAAAAATCTTTTACTTGAGCGCATTCAATGGGTGAATTTTTTTGTGACGCCGATGTACAAAACAACAGGCAGTCTCCTCATTATCAGGGATGAACTAGTCTGATGAAGCTGATTGGGAATTTAACCAGCCCAGGAAGTCTTGAGTGCGGCTGAAATACTCTTCCACGCCAGCTTCACTCAAAACCTGTTGAACTTCTAGTGTGGTATTGGGGTATCTTCATGATCTAATACCGGCAGCACCTGAAGTGAAGCAAGCACTTCTGTGTTTCTGAGGCTAACAGAAAATTTGAACGGCTAACAGCTAATCGCTGACTTTCAATTCATAGAGATTCCATAGGGCACCGCTAAAGGCAGAGTATTAGACATTTTGGATTTCATTGCGCCTTACTGCCAGCGAAAACGGATTCACTAGGTAAATCATCGTAAATACTGTTGTACGATACGTTGTGTCTCGGTATAAATTGCTTGGCGCTTCTGTTCGTCTAACTCTTTTGCCCCTTCATTCAAAGCTTAAGGCGTAGTTAAAGGTTTTCGGTTCATTTAAAACACTCAACGCCCGTTGATTGCTTTGAGCCGCATCAGTTTTGAGGGAGACTAAGTGAAGAGCGATCGCAAAAATCATCCCCAATAACCCGATCGCACAACGACATATATCAGTAGAATCAATCACTTGTCCACAACCTTAAGTTCGTAAGGATTCCAGGCGAACAGCATTAAAACCGTATCTTTCACGGGTATCTCACTGATCGAGATCGTGTCACTGAGGTTTAATTCCGTCCCTACTGAAATGCTTCAATCTCTACCTTTCCTCCAGGAAGACCAGATCCGACGACATAAAAATCTTGCGGATAGATCCAGTGGGTACCTAAAGGGCCATGAATTTGAATTCCGGTCATAACGGCATAATTAAATACTGAGGAATCCAGGATTTTTAAGAGGTTTTTGACATCGTCAGCAATAATTCGAGACGCCAATTTCGTAATTTCTATCAAATCGGGTTTGTCCCCATAGGTAAGGGTCGAAAGAATTTTCTGCCGGATAATTGTTTGTTCAATATCCTGCATATCCATTTCTAGTTTCAGGTGACCAGATGCCAGTTCTTGGACAACTGTTTCTAATGCTCCACAAGCATGGGAAGCCTTTTGAAGGCCATCTCTATAAACCTTACCAATATCACCATGTCTAGAAATAGCGATATGGGGCATGGCATAGAAGGTAAAGCGACGAATACCATCAACGATAGGGGTATGGTCTGTGGCGGCAGCTAACCCAGTTTTCCCCATCATGACGAACCCGGCTAAACTGCAACAATTAAAGGTTTTCCCCCAGTATCGAATCACTTCAGTGAATAGGGGTTCAGCGATTTCATCTCGACAAATTGCTATCATTCCCATCGTGTTCTCGTCACAAAAACCGTAGGCACTCAAACTTTGGAAAGTCTTTCTCATGTACTTGGTCATGGGTAATGCCTTTGGAAAGTGCGTTTGCAGCGTTTGATGAAATGCTGGAAACACGTTAGGGTCATATCCATTGAGCATTTGCGGGATAGTTTCACCAAGCTGATTGACAGAACCCTGACTCATCTCCTACATCCTCCTAACTAGCTGGCGAAACTGTTGTTGACTAGCTTAACGTCATCTTTGAGGAAGACTCAGTGAAGAGCGATCGCAAAAATCACCCCTAATAATGCGATCGCACAACGACGGATAGCAGTAGAATGAATCACTTGTCCACAACCTTGAGTTCGTAAATATTCCAGGCAATACCCCCCAGCGCCGAGTATTTCACATTTTGGATGCGATTCGCGTCGCTTTGTCCCTTACTCAATTTAATGGGGTGCGTTCAGTTTACAAAGGTTTCCAAATCAACCCCCAGCAAAAATTGATTATTTTTCTTTAACCTCAAGTTCATACAAGTTCCAGAATGCTCCCCCCAAGGCAGAGAATTTGATATTCTCGATGCGATCGCGTACAGCCTCTAATGAGAGCGGATTCACCAGATAAATGAATGGCACCTGTTCCGCGACAATTGCCTGAAACCGACCATAAATCTGCTTACGCTTGCTCTCATCCAATTCTTTTACACCTGCTTCAAACAGGCGATCAATTTCGAGTTCCCAATCTGTTGCTTCCCACCCTTTAATCGGGGGTTCTCCGGGTATTGGGCCTTGGTTGAATTGATGCAATGAGCCTTTGGAGTACCAGATATTAAATCCACTGTGAGGTTCCACCCCACCGCCGCCAAATCCTCCGACATAAGCTTCCCAACTGCGATCTTGCAGCTTTTGAATCACAACGTTGAAGCTGATGACTTGCAAATCTGCTTGAATTCCCAAATTTTTGAGGTCTTGTTGGATTTGCACAGCGGCATCAACTCTAGGTTTTTCCTCAGATTTCACCAAGAGGGTAAATCGCACCGGATTACCATCCCAGTCCAGTAGCTGCCCTTGGGAATTGTATTTAAAACCAGCGTCTAATAATAGTTGCTTCGCTTTTTGGGGGTCGTAGTTGTAAACATTTAGTCCTTCTTTGGGAGACAGGTAATAGGGGCTTTGCATAGCAACGGGTGAATGTTGTACATCACCGAGTCCCCGATAAATATTATTTTTCATCGTCTCCCGGTCAAGGGCATAGGCAACAGCTTGCCTGAACGCCAAGGTATTGAACCAACGAGACTTAATGGGATCGACAAATGGCTGCCCTTTACTATTACGTGCCTTACTGAGGTTGAATGTTACAAATCTCGTATCTGATGCGGGCCCACCATTGTAAATGCTATACTTACCCCGTTTTTCCTCTTTCTTGAGCAACCTAAACCCATCGGGTGATACTTCCAAACTATCGAGTTCCCCAGAGCGAAATCGGAGCAATTGGTTATCAGTATTTTCGATAATTTGTACGACAATCCGCTCAATATAAGGCTGGGAATTTTCTTGAGCATCTTTGCGCCAATAATTGGGATTACGCCGAAAGATGATGCGTTGAGCGGGGGTATAACTGACCATCTGGTAGGGGCCATTACCGATAATTTTTTGAGGGTTGGTGTCAGTTCCCCAAGTGGAGAGATACTTGAGGTTACCATTAGCATCAGTCGTTCGCACGGATTCTTCTAAAATATGTTTGGGCAGAATAGTGATTCCACCTACATATCTTAAAAAGGGTGCAAAGGGTTCCGGTACAGTAAACTCAACCCGCCGCTGATCGAGTTTTTTCACAGATGGGAAAGCACCCGTGCTACCGATACGGAGAATATCTCTGACACCTGTAGGAATCTTTTCATTCAGGTAGATGTCATTGTAGGTAAAGACAATATCATCAGCCGTAAACGGCACTCCATCTGACCATTTCAACCCTTCACGTAGGGTAAAGGTAATTCGCTTCTTATCCTCAGCAATTTCCCAAGACTCGGCTAATCCCGGTTCTAATTCGGCTGTAATGCCGTTTTCATTAATTAATCCATCGTAAAGCAAGCCATAGACAATGCGGCTGAATAACGATTCATTAATTGGGGGGTTAAATGTGGAAGGGTCCGAAGGAGAAACGAAGACAATTTGAGGAACTTGAGCAGCTTCGGTTTTAAACTGGGATGGGTTGCAACCCGAAAGAGCGATCGCAAAAATTGAAACCAGTAAAACTGAAAACCAGCGGCGGAGAGTAGGAGTCAAGAACACAGCTATAGATGGTGTTGTAATATCGTCAAGCTCTTTGGACGCTCAGGCTTGGCGTCTCCAAACTAGGATAACCTTGGGAAACACTCCTTGTTCTTGGTTTAGGGATTGAAGTTCATAAATATTCCAGAATGCTGGTTTTATTAGGGTTAATCAGCCGGATATGATATCAAGTCCGCCTCATCTCTTGGGCTATTATTCCGTAATTCTGAGTTCGTGAACGTTCCACAAGGCTCCTCCCAGTGCTGAATATTCTATGCCATCGACGCGATCGCGCACAGCGGACATGGAAAGCGGATTAACCAGGTAAATAAAGGGTAAGTTCTCATTAATCAAGCGTTGTGCTTCCCCATAGATAGCTTTGCGCTTTTGTTCGTCTAACTCCAATGCACCTTGGATATAGAGATTGCTAATTTCCTGCTCCCAAGGAGCCACTTCCCAACCCTGAATGGGGGGTTGTCCGACTGGGGGTTTTTGATTAAAAGCGTGCAATCCACCTTCTGTCAACCAAACATTAGCACTACCATTTGGCTCCAAACCTCCACCCCCAAAACCAAGGAGATGACTTTCCCAATTCAGGGTATTGCTAAGTTTATCGACAAGGGTGTTGAATGCAATGGGGTTGAAGTCAACTTGAATGCCGATTTTACTTAAGTCTTGCTTGATTTGCGATCCCATCGCCTCTCGCAGTTTGTTCCCGGCATTGGTGATTAATGTAAAACGAACTCGATTCCCTTGAGCATCCAACAGTTCGCCTTGAGCGTTATACTTGAAACCTGCTTTTAAGAGTAATTCTTTGGCTTTTTCAGGATTGTAATCGTAGGCTTCTAAACCCTCCTTGGGAGATAAATAGTAAGGACTTTGTACGGGAAGGTTTGAGTATTGTGGCTCACCCAGTCCGCGATATAAATTGTTAATCATCGTTTTCCGATCAATGGCATAAGCAACC
>JBFLZA010000064.1:0-19836 GCA_040756535.1 Cyanobacteriota bacterium | reverse complement strand
ATCCCCCTACCTTGAACCTGGAGTCCGAACAGATGTAGCTCCCGCTGACGTACCTGTGAGTCCGAGAACTCTAGGCGTTGAAGCCCCCTATTATGGGGAACCCATTGCCGGACAACCCAATCGACTCATAACCCTTAATGAAGCTTTCAATCTACTCTTTTTCCGAGAGTCTGGGGATTTTTACCGCAACCGCTCGATTCCACGTCAAATCAGTTTTATTCTCGGTCCTGGTTTGCCAGGAGGCGCTGGTTTTCCAGAGCTTGAACTTGAGCGCGATGCCCTGGCTGTCACTAGGCTTTATCGAACTGCATTAGAACAGCAGACTTCCAGTGACCCTGTACTTCGCACGCCTGACTTGCCAAATCCCTTCGATACCTCCGTACTCCAACTACCTGCATCCCGCCGTTTTGTGGGTCCGAGGGAAGGCTTCCTTGGCCCTGTGGAGGGCGGTGAGTTTAATCTGGAGACCCCACTGCCACGATAGCCGCTTGCACGATAGCCGCTTGGGAGACCGATCGCTGTAGCCAACAAGGCTACAAGCCAATTTTTCAATCCAGGGTGCAGGAGTTGAACCTGCCTTGGGCGAATTATGAGTTCGCTGCCTCAACCGCTCGGCCAACCCTGGCTAATCTATTAATATCATAGTAACAACCCGGGTTGGTTGACAGAAGACAAAGGAAAGCAAATTCTTCAAGGAATGAAAATTTTTATCAGCAGGGGAGCTAAAGGGATGGAAGGTTCTAGGTCGGGGGTATTCTCCCCTAGATCTTGGAGCATATCTTACTGCGCTAACGTTGTGGTCAAGATTTACTCATTATCACGCTTTCCTGCTACACCGAGTTATGGCTGCATTGACCTCTACAGTCAGCTTCTGCTCACGCCCTTCCGGATGTGAAGATGAACGAGTGGGAATAGGGACTAGGGAAGAGGGAATTCTTAGATCGGGAAACAATAGTCGTCATCTCATGGGTAGGGGACATTAATGTGAACCAATCAAGCCCCGCCCTTCTGGAGTGAGAATAAAATAGAGGAGCTCGCGACACAGGCTTTGTAAGCTAGCCTTTAAGTCGGGGAGAGGAGCGCGACCTGAACGGGTCGCCTGGAAAACGAAGAAGTCTCAGTTTTTTGGTGTAAGTGCCAAAACAGACAACTAAAATAGAAACGATTTGTTTGTTTTGGCATCAAGCTATTCTGTAGGTATTATTGTGTCGAATAACTTGGAGCTGTAAGACAGGTATAGCTTATGGTTCACCCCAGTTCGTACAGCATGTGCGGAGTAATATAAACACCGATGAAATTCAACTCAACTGTGGCGCTCACCTTAATTCTGTTAGCAATGATGTTAGGTGCCGGTTTCGTGAGTGCAATGTGGGGATTTACTCTCGGTCACGAAGCCCTCAAAGGCGTTACTCAACCGGATGTTCGCCCTGTTAAAGATATGGCGGACAGTCAGAAGGCTCCTCCTGGCAAAGAAGGGATATCCATTTTGCGGGAAGCGGATATCTTGGCTCAGGTGAACGACTACATCAAAAATAATGGCAAGGATTCAAAGCCTGAGAAAAAGGACGCGAAACCTGAGAACAAGGACGAGAATAAGGACGACCAAGCGAACAACAGCAATCAGTCTGTGGCAGATAATCAACAAACTCCTGATGGATTTGTGACTCAGGCATCCTTTACAACGACAAGTTCCGGTTTCAATACACCGATCAAAAGCGAGGATCGAGGAGTAACGCTGGAGATACATTCGGCGAATCAGCAAGGAGGTTCTTTACTGCTGAATGTTAAATTAAAGAATCAAGGAGGGGATGCTGTGCGATTCCTATACAGTTTTTTGAATGTGACGGATGAGCAAGGCCGAGCATTGAGTGCCATTACCGAAGGGCTGCCAGGAGAATTACCTCCTGATGGAAAGGAATATATCGGCACGGTGAGTATCCCTACAGCTTTGATAGAGAATGCTCAAAAGTTATCACTGACACTGACGGATTATCCCGATCAAAAACTACAGCTAAAGATGTCTGAAATTCCGGTTGTGAGGTAGATAATCACAATTGAGGTAAACGCAAGTAGTACATATTATTCTTTACAAAAAAGCCTTGGAGCTTTGACTTTTGATAGGGTTGCCGATTGAGAGGGTTTTCCTAACAGTGAGTGTTTATGCTAGCCTCACTGGTCAAGATATTTTGCTGCGGTTGTTATCGGTACTGGTACTGATTGCAATCAATGCGTTTTTTGTCGCTGCTGAGTTTTCTATGGTTTCGGTGCGGCGATCGCGCATCAATCAGCTCGTTGAAGCTGGGGACGTGCAAGCCCAAACTGTTCAAGCATTGCAACGCAGCATCGAACGCTTACTTTCTACAACGCAGTTGGGCATTACCCTTTCTAGCTTGGCACTTGGTTGGATTGGTGAGAATACAATGGCTGTCTTGGTGGCGGCGGGAATTGCACAACTACCACTGCCCCGAACGGTTAGCCAGTTTATTACTCATTCCCTAGCCATCCCCATCACCTTTTTCCTAATTGCCTATCTCCAAATTGTTCTCGGTGAACTCTGCCCTAAGTCGGTTGCGCTGCTTTACTCGGAGCAACTGGCACGATTTCTTGGTCCCCCTAGTCTCGCGATCGCTCGTTTTTTTAATCCCTTTATTTGGATTTTAAATCAATCCACTCGCTTACTCTTGAAACTGGCAGGCGTACAATATACAGGCCAAGGTTGGTACAACCGAGTAACGCCAGAAGAGTTACAGTTGATTATCACGACTGAACGCGAATCTACCGGATTAGAAGCGGAAGAACGAGAACTCCTCAAAAACGTATTTGAATTTGGAGAAGTTGAGGCAGTAGAAGTTATGGTGCCTCGGACTAGTATTGCCTCCATTCCCAATACCGCAACCTTTCAAGCTTTACTAGAGGAAATTGTCAATACCGATCACTCGCGCTATCCCGTCACTGGCGAATCGTTAGATGATATCCGAGGCATTATCTACTTCAAAGAGTTAGCTGAACCCTTATCTCAAGGGCAAATCACCCCAGAAACATCAATTCAACCTTGGATTCGTCCAGCTCGGTTTGTACCCGAATCGATGTCTCTTTCGGAACTCCTGCCCTTAATGCAGCGATCGCACCTGACAATGGTTATGGTGGTCGATGAGTTCGGTGGCACAGCAGGGTTAGTAACCCTAGAAGACTTAATTGCTGAAATTATTGGCGAACACCCGGAAACTGAAAGTACAGAAGAGTTAGCTGTACAGATTCTGGATGAACACACCTTCCTAGTGCAAGCCCAAATGAATTTGGAAGAAGTTAACGAACTTCTAGATTTGAATTTTCCCCTGGCAGACGAGTATCAAACCTTAGGAGGCTTTCTCCTCTACCAATTTCAAAAACTTCCCTTACAGGGTGAAATCCTAAACTATGACAATCTCGATCTCACCGTCGTTTCGGCTGAAGGTCCACGCCTACACCAAATCCGTATTAACCGCCAGGAACAAACAGTTACGCCATCATCCGATAGGTCAGAAGCAGATATTCTGCCAGTCATTGCCACAACAGATGAGCCAAGAATTGATGAACCGATCAATGAAGTTGATGACGTTATCCCTCAAGACTCGGAGCAGGATATTGAAGTGAATCAAGACAACAAGACAGAAAAGTTTTGAGGCTTCAGGAAGTAATTTTTAGTTAATATAGCCATCTTAGATAAATTGTGAGAATTTCGGATTTTATCTATTTGCATCTGTGTGCATCTGTGGTTTATTTTTCTCACGAATCAACGACTAATAACTTAAGACAATTGAACGATTGAACTGGATATAGTTAACCCATGAGTAAGAACTAATGACTTGCGATCGCTTGATAAGGAAGTGGGTCTTCCAATCCCAACTCAGCAAAGGCGGAAAGTCGCAATCGACAGGAGTCACAAGTCCCACAAGCTACATCACCACCTGCGTAACAAGACCAGGTTTTTTCCCAAGGCACTCCCAGTTGATTACCCAGTTCAATAATGGCAGTTTTCTTGAGGTTAATCAAAGGAGTAACAATTTCAATCGCTTGTCCTTCACGTCCCTGTTTTGTCCCCAATTCAAAGACCTTTTGCATCGATTGGATATAGTCAGGACGACAATCTGGGTAACCCGAATAATCTAATGCATTGACTCCCACATAAACTCTTTGAGCACCAATAGCTTCCGCATAAGATAAGCCAAAGCTCAAAAAAATCGTATTCCGAGCTGGTACATAGGTGATGGGAATGTTCTGAGACATCTCTTCCAGGGAGCGATGTTCTGGTAAATCAATGTCGTCATCCGTCAAAGCCGATCCCCCCCACTGCCGTAAGTCAAAGCTCACTACCTGATGCTCCTTGACCCCAGCATATCGTGCGATCGCTGTAGCGGCTTGGAGTTCCCGTCGGTGGCGCTGCTGGTAATCAAAAGAAAGAGCATAACACTCACAATCATCTGCCTGAGCTTGATACAACACCGTAGACGAGTCCAATCCCCCAGATAATAAAACAATTGCTTTCAAAATCTCTCGTTCCTTCTTCCTGATCTACTAGCTTTTAGCCTATTGCATCGCACACGAAATGTGCTAAGAAGCTCTTGTAATGGACAACCCAGAAACTGACACATTAATATCAACCCTTGAGGAGTAGTAAAACCACAATGAGAATAGAATGAGCGCCCCAAAGACCTCCATATACCAGGTTGCAGAACATCCGTGAAGATTCAGGGAAAGTCAGTAGTCAGTACTCAGAGGTTAGTTTCCCTTAACACCTGATGCCCCTACAGACCCGTCTGCACTAAGTGCTACCATCTCTAACACCAAGCGTGCAGATAGGCAGCTAGTGCGTCTGTGCAACTCCTGACTCAAAGATTCTTGGCTCTTAGCTCCTAACTCTCGGCTCGGAGCTGTAAGGTATTGCAACTTGGTATTAATTTGAGGGATCGGGACAAAACTTTGGAATTCTTCACACTTAAAGGGGCTGTGGTACTATCTGGATGGTTTAAGGCGGCTCAGAATAAGCAAACCGACTTAGTTCCCGTGGTGGAGGAGCAGATAAGAGTGCAAGATAGAATGTGCCAAAGACATCCGGATACCCATACGCAGCGCAGCCAACTACAGCCAATCAAAGTTGGTGTAATTGGCGTCGGCAATATGGGACAGCATCATGTTCGTGTTTTAAGTCTTCTCAAAGACATAGAACTTATAGGGGTGGCAGACATTAATGTTGAACGCGGTTTGGACATCGCCAGTAAGTACCGTGTTCGTTTTTTTGAGGATTATCGCGACCTTATTCCCTATGTAGATGCTGTTTGTGTTGCTGTCCCTACTCGCTTACATCATGAAGTGGGGCTGACTTGTCTGCAATCTGGGGTTCATGTCTTAATTGAAAAACCGATTGCTGCCAGTATTGCTGAAGCAGAGTCTTTGGTCAACGCTGCAGCTGAGTCTCAATGCATCCTGCAAGTTGGGCATATTGAACGCTTTAACCCAGCTTTTCAGGAACTTAGCAAAGTCCTGAAGACAGAAGAATTACTGGCTCTAGAAGCTCATCGAATGAGCCCCTATTCTGACAGAGCTAATGATGTCTCCGTTGTCTTGGATCTGATGATTCATGACATTGATCTGCTTTTAGAACTAGCAGATTCCCCCGTAGTCAAGTTGACAGCTAGTGGCAGTCGGGCCTCGAATTCTGGGTATTTAGACTACGTGACCGCTACCTTGGGTTTTGCGAATGGAGTGGTTGCTACCTTAACGGCGAGCAAGGTGACGCACCGAAAAATTCGCCGGATTGCTGCCCATTGTAAAAATTCACTGACTGAGGCAGATTTTCTTAACAACGAGATTCTAATTCATCGTCAACCGCCAGCGAACTGCATAACGGAATACGGTCAGGTGTATTATCGCCAAGATGGTCTGATTGAAAAGGTTTACACCAGTAATATTGACAAACTCTGTGCAGAGTTGGAACACTTTGTTAGCTGTGTGCGAGGCGGTAATCAGCCTTCTGTGGGGGGTGAACAGGCACTCAAGGCCCTGCGTTTGGCTAGTCTAGTTGAGCAAATCGCTTTGGATGGTCAAGCTTGGCAGCCATTGGATAGAGAACTTCGCGATATGATTGTTCGCCCCATGACAGCAGTCAGTTATTAATAGTGAGTTGCAGCCTTTAGGTGTCACTTGGGGGATAGGGCATGAGGATAATTTTTATGAATTACCCTTGACCTATTACCCCTTAGTCGAACTAGTAGGTAACTGCAACAGTTGCTGGAGCGATCGCGCTATCACCTCACTCACAGCCTGATTGCCTTGAGAACTTAGGTGAATAGAGTCACGGTAAAACCGCTGTGGTGTTTCACAAGCTTTAAACAGGGGCAGAAAATCTAGATAGTAAATGGACTGAGTTTGAGCCAGTTGGCTAAGGCGATCGCGGCATTTTAACTCATAATCAAGCGATCCGGGTTCACTGATTTCTCGCAACCGAGGCGTCATCGCTAGTAAAAATTTAGCACCTGCCTCCTCTGCTAGCGTCTGAATTTGACAGATAGCATTTAAGTTGAGGTTTAAGAGTTCATTGTGAGATAAGGCCGTTTCTTGCGGCACTAGCGCTGTTAGAGCCGTTTCTTTTTGAGAAGACTCGGGTTCCCAAAATTCATCATGAGTCGCCTTGGCTTTTCCCACTCCCTCCGGATGAAGAGGAGATTGGGGTAAAGAGGGCATGGAGTCTAGAAAAGGATCAGTTTTCCCAGTAAGCTCTCTCCAGTGGCGATCAAAAAAACTGGAAACAGTGTTGATAGCCTTTCTCAAGGACAGAGGGAGCTTCGGCCATAGGTAACGGTTGAACAGTTCTGCTAACGCGAATGGAGGTTTGTGGTTAGGGTAATTGCGATCGCGTCCTACCGCCTCTGAAGTGGGTGCAGGAGCAAACAAATCATCCGTATTGAGTAGCAACACCACGGCTTGAGCCTCAAAGGTTCCAAAGCGCTTGAGGTAAGCTAATTCATTCTGTGGCCCCCAAGAATTTGCAGAGGCATTGAGAACTTCTATACGTTCGACAAGTTTTCCTGGGAATTTTCTATCCTCCTCAGGAACGGACAAGGACAAGGAGGAAAGAGAAGTTGGTTTCTTTTCCTGAGGCATCGCGTCTTCAACTTGGCTAGATGCCTTACCGATGATGAGTTCGAGTTGAGTGGTGATCATCGCTGAAATCGTCTGCTCTTGATCAGTCCACGAGGCACCATTGGCAACAGAATCTCCCAATAACAGCACCCGCAGCGTTGAGGGATCTCGCGATCTTGTAATCGTTGGACTTCGCATCGAATACTCGTTAATGGCAATGCGATTGCCAAATCTCCTCGTGCGTTGGTTGGGCGCTAGTAAGTACCCAATTTCGGGATCTGCTACATAGAGTGGGGGATTGCCCAAGCCCACTAGGAATCGTAATCCCACTTCTAGCAAGACCAATATCCCAAGCAACACGACAAAACTGATCAATAAGACGTTCACTCAGCACCTCAATGTTTTAAGATCAATCCTTTGAGTCATGGATTTATCCTCCTTGGCTCACTAATCTAGACCAAGATATATTCGAGTTGTTACATCGCTGTACGTTAAAGATAGGAGCCAACGCGGTATGTCAGACTTAGATCGCGGAATCATGAAGTTCAAGGGAGCTGATAACCCAACGGTGATCGCGATTTCAGCGGTGCTGGTTTTGGGTAGTATCGGATTGCTGCTGTGGTGGGCACTTAATACCGCTTACACAGTCAGCTAAGTACGGATTGTTACCTCAACAATCTGTAAAAGACTCATCTTCTGCTCTGCTAGTCAGTGAAAGCGAGCGAGTGGAACAAATTGGATTAGAAAGCACTACCAAGATTGTTCTGTTCGCTCTCTCGCGCCATCAGACAGAGTTCCTGCCTGAGTCAAGGTCGATAGAGCCTAGTCGGTGTGACACGCTAGCAGGTGCAGAATTTTGAGCGATCGAGAGGGTACAGATCAAGGGATTAGCCAAGGTCAAAGCAACTCATTTGTGCCAAACCGGTCTATTGCTGCGATCATCTCATCGCCTCAACGCTAAAGTAGAATTTTAATCGTTCAATTCCATCCGTTCATTACCAGTCATTGGGTAAGACATCCATCCCCAAAGTCGTGCAGTTAAAAGCTCTGCGCTCTCAGCGTGATTTTTTTGCCAGAAACATTTCCGTATTACCTTATTGCTGCCACTGATATTGGTCCCTTGTTGGGAAATGTTTGGCTCGATATTGCTGTTCTAGTTTTGATGCTAGTGCTGTCGGCTAGCTTTTCCGGTTCAGAAACGGCAATTACCGCACTAGATAACCTCAAGCTAAGGGCACTGATTAAAGAACAGGGCGACCCCAGTGGTATATTTCGGCTGGTTTTAGAGAAACGCTCTCGTTTTATTACCACACTCTTAGTCGGCAATAATCTGGTCAATAATTTCTCAGCTATCCTCACCAGCAACCTCTTTGCTATTTGGCTGGGCAATGCCGGTTTGGGAGTTGCGACGGCAGTCGTCACGTTCCTAGTGCTGATTTTTGGAGAAATTACACCTAAATCTCTAGCCATCAACAATGTACTGCCAGTTTTCAGGGTGATAGTCCGTCCCATCTATTGGCTCTCCAGAATCCTTGCCTTTTTTGGAATTATCTATTTCATGGAAATGATCGTTCAGACAGCCATTCGATTTTTTCAGGGAGGCGTAGTTCAGGAAGGAGAATCGTTAAAAGACCTGAAGTTGCTGATTGAAGTTTTGGGGGGCAAGGGCAAACTTGACTTGGATAAACATCAACTGCTCTCGAAAGCGTTGATGTTAGATAGCCTCAGCGTTCGCGACTTGGTCAAGCCTCGGATTGAAATGCGGACGATTTCCCATGAGGAAACCTTGCAGAATTTGGTGAATCTCTGTCTGGAGACGGGATATTCCCGAATTCCGGTTCAGGAAGAGTCAAAAGACCAAATTGTGGGCATTGTTCACCTAAAGCGGGCGCTTCAACAACTGACGCTGTTACAAAAAGAAGGTCGGAGCAACATACCCGTTACAGAGGCGATGGACCCACCCCTATATGTCCCCGAAACTAAACGAGTCGCTAGTTTGCTTAAGGAAATGTTGCAACAGCGCTTTCACATCGCTATTGTGGTCGATGAATACGGGGGCACAGTGGGGTTAGTCACCTTGGAAGATATCCTCGAAGAGCTTGTGGGCGAAATTTATGATGAAAGCGACTTTCCTAGTCGGACAGCAAGGTTGAGAACTGGTAGTGCAGCTAATCGGGTGGTGCGTAGAGGTGGTATGTGACATCCTCCCCCTCAGACCTCAGACCTCTATGAATGACTAAAAATTTTGAATATAGAAAAAAATATTGGAAGTTGAGAAGAGTTGTGCTAACATTAGTAATCGTGGAACAAATGGGTCGGTGCCCGAGTGGTTAATGGGGGCGGACTGTAAATCCGCTGGCTATGCCTACGCTGGTTCAAATCCAGCTCGGCCCACCTCCACGAAAAGAAAAACTAGAAGGGAAAAAATATTTACTATTTTACCTTTCTAATGCCCGTGTAGCTCAGTGGTAGAGCACACCCTTGGTAAGGGTGAGGTCACGAGTTCAATCCTCGTCACGGGCTTTTTTGTTGTCTGAAAATAAGACGCTCTTGTACTGTACAGTGACTAATTAATTGTCATCGATGACATATTAATGTCGTCAAGACGAATTATGTGTCGTTGTGACAAATAAATGTCGCTGAAGTAGCAGTGACGAATTAAATGTCATCCTATAAATCGATTTACTATTCAGCAATCTTAGTCTATCTCTCAAGTCTCTAAGATTGAACTCGTGACCTCTTTCAATCCACACTAATAGCTGTAACTCTATTGCCAAGAGGCATTTTGCCCTTTCAACCCACCCCTAGTGTACAGTGACTAGAACGTTAAACAGCATTTGAGGCAAGCTCAACTCAAGGAACTCCGAGAAAACAGGAGAAGAAGAGTAATGCGCTTTTGTGTTGTGATTGAAAAGGTAGAGAGTAATTATTCAGCTTATGTTCCAAATTTACCTGGATGTGTAGCCACTGGTACAACTCTTGAAGAAATAGAACAACAGATAAAAGAAGCGATCACTTTTCACTTGGAGGGTTTGCGAGAGGAGGGTTTACCCATTCGGAGAACCAACTACTCTATGTGAATATGTATAAGCTTGATGAGAGAGCGATCGCATCTACAAGCGTCTACAACAGAATTTGACAAGCTTTGGGCAACAGAGGAACCCTCATTTCCATGAAGACATGGCGGACATGGCGGAGTCGATAGAGTAAAACCGATATACGTAGTTTTCAAGTTCTGGAGTCTAGAGATGTCGAGCGATCACCTGCGCCAAGTTGAAGAAAATTTGGAACTTCTGCGAGAGCAGTTGGGAGGCAAGGACAAAGCTAAAATCTTGGCTCCGTTGGAAGAGCAGGTTCGTATCAACCAGCAAATCCGAGAGCTACGCAAGCAGATCCGTCAGTATGAGGAAGAATATTGGCAGATTTTGGCGCATGAGTCAGCGACAGTTGCCATTCCTGAGCCAGCGCCAGATTTCGTCGTTGCTGAAATTGTAAAACAGGCGGGACAACTGCAAGCCAGTCAGCAATATTCTGATGAGGTGCTGGAATGGTTACAGAAAATTTATGCCGAAGTTAGCAAGCCGGGAACACCTGCGGCGGCTAAGTTAAAGGGAGTTTTATCGCTAATGCCGCCGTTTGTCAATGTGTCCTATGAGGCAGAGTTGGATACGGAGAGCTTTTTGCGGAAGCATTTCCCGACATTTAGAACTTGGTATAAGGCGCTAGCAAAAAACTCGCTTGTTACAGTTATTTGCCTTTGATCAAACACCTATCTCTTCGTCTCGTCCTTTGGCAAAGTGGCACCATTCCCTGGAACTATGCCCGTTTTCTCAACTACTGCACCGAACGCCGCCTGTTGCAGCGGATTGGTGGTCGCTATCGCTTCATGCACAAGCTGTTGCAAGACCACTTTGCCAAGATGGATTTGGGGTGAAAGGAAGGGTGATGGAAAACATTCCCAATGGTCAGTAGCAAGCAGGCTTAGGCAATCTACGCCTCGCTTACAATGGTAAAAACACATACCTCAATCTGCCCATGCCAGCCAAAGACGTTTACCATGATGCCGTAAAACAGGCACTCATCAAAGATGGCTGGACAATTCTGAAGGAAAACTACGAACTAGAGTACCAGGGAAACAGCTTATATCCAGACTTCGCTGCGGAGAAATCTATCGCTGCAACACGAGACAAAGAACGAATTCTTGTAGAAGTTAAAAGTTTCCTGGGGCGATCATTCATTAGCGACCTACAAGCCACAATTGGTCAATACATCATGTATCAAGAGGTGGTTAGGGTTCAGAAGCTAGATTTCAAACTCTACTTGGCAATTCCAGCCGACCTGTATCACAATAATTTCCAAACCCCACTCGCTCAATTAATGGTTCAAACAGCCCAGATCAACCTATTAATTTTTGATCCAGCCCAAGAGGTCATCCAACAATGGATAAACTCAACCACTACCGAAGCCTAATCCAGAAAATTCTAGAAGAATATCACAAGCTCGGTTCAGATAACTCCGATATTGAATCCGCCCTACTGCTCGACCCCATTCGCGATCAGTATCTTCTCCTCAAAATGGGGTGGCATCAAGATAACCGTATCAAACGCAACGTCATTCATATTCGCCTAAAAGACCAAAAAATCTGGATTGAAGAAGACTGGACTGAAGACGGCATTGCGACTGATCTGCTACAGGCAGGAGTGCCTCATGAAGATATTGTCCTAGCCTTTCATCCACCACATTTACGTCAGTTTACTGAATTCGCAGCCGTATAACCTGATTGCCCACAAGACACAAAAATCACAATTGCCGCGATCAAAGCCCCTCCCTACCGATCCAAAATTCCAGCTAAACGAAGGTATAGTGAGTGAGGTAAATTCACCATTGCCACGCCTCAATCTGCTGCTGTAACTGCTATTCGGGCGATCGCGCTTGGTAGGACGAGGAAATGCGATCGCGTTTTGTAGGATAACCTCACCCAACAAGCTACACAGAGTAAGCTAAGAGTTAAACAAGTTGACTAAAGACAACCGAAATCGGTAGAAGAGTTATGACCACGCTCAATATTTCGCTTCCTGAGACCATTCAATCGTTTGTCGAGCAACAAGTCGCTAAGGGAGGTTACAGCAACATATCGGAATACATCCTGCACCTGATTCTCCAAGAACAAGCCAAAGCTGCACGAGTTGAGGCATTATTACTGGAAGGCTTGGATAGTGGCGAACCCATAGACGTAACCGATGATTGGTGGGAGCAAAAGCGCACTCAGTTAATGCAAGGACTTCAGCAGACACAGGAATGACCAAACGCATTGTCATCACACCAAGGGCAAGTCAAGATATAGACGAACACTTTGCTTACATTGCCCAGAATAACTCAGATGCAGCTTTGCGATTTTTTGATGTAGTACGTCAGACATGTGCTAAATTAGCCCAAATGTCAGGGATGGGTCGCCCTTACCCAGTCACTAATCCTCGTTTAGAAGGTTTGCGGAAGTGGTCAGTTCAGGGATTTGAGAAGCATCTGATTTTTTATTTGTCCTTTGATGACTACATTGAAATCGTGCGAATTCTCCACGCCGCACGGGATATTGAAGCAATTTTAGAACAAGAGGAAAGCGAATAAATACGGTTAGATCGCACCTCGGAGGATGAACGGATGCGATTCCCTTCGGGATAGCTACTCGACGCTGCGGCAACGGCTACGCCGAACGAGAACGCTACGCGAACGTTTCACGCATCTCGGAGGATGAACAGATGCGATCGCGAGTGAAAAAGAGAGGGGCGATTGCACAATGGCTGTTGAATGCAATCATCTATCCTCTGAGTCGAAGGGCGATCATGGATGTACATGGGAATGCGATCGCTCAATGTAAAATCGAGCAGCAAAGATTTCCTGTTTCCATGCCCGACTCTATCCAACAAGAAGCTCGCCAAATCCTCGATACCCTTGCCTTTACCCCCTTCGAGCAATGTCAACCCCTCAGTCGGGAATTCGACGCTATCCCTACTAGAGTAGGTTTATATGCATTTCGGCATTGCTCCGAAGGGTTGCTCTACATTGGCAAAGCCAAAAACCTGCGAGACAGGCTACGCAACGGACACAAAGCCTTTCTCTGGGGTTGGCTCGATCGCTACAATCCGGACGACGTGAGGGTTGCCTACGTCACTCTCAACCAGTGGCAAAGACCAGGGCTATCATACGAATTAGAAACCCTAATCCTCCAAGCAACAAATCCTCCCTACAACGTCAAAATTCCCAGAGAATCATGACTCACACGCTCACCACCCAACATCTTTCCCCAGAAGCGATTGATCAGCTTCTTAATTATTTGCCTGACTATATAAAAGCTGCCCTTTTGGAGAAGTCCACTGAACTGGAATGCTCCCTCGAAGCTACCATCGAAATGGCGATCGCCAGTTTCCTGGACGAAGAAGCGTTTAGCTTTGAGGATTGCCTGCTTGCTAAACGTCTGAAAAATCCGAGCTGATATGACTGCGCTTGCCTGATTTGAAGTGCGATATGAGAACGCACCATCCTAATAGCGATCGCCCATCGTTGAAGTTGAGAGGAGATCGGGGTTTACATTGGACTGATCAGCGATCGGGGGTGAAAACGTCAGGAGGGCGATCGCTCCCTCACTACCTCCAAACTGCTCCAGTAAAGCTTCCCACACATCAATCTGCTGCTGTAATTGCTGGATGCAATTTCCTTCGGGATAGCTACTCGACGCTGCGGCAACGGCTACGCCGAACGAGAACGCTACGCGAACGCTTCACGCACCTCAGAGGATGAACGGATGCGATCGCTTTGTGTTACCTGTAACGCTACTTAGTCTTCTTCTCCCGATATACCTAACTTCTTTTCGATCGCCTCCAGCCGTTGGTCATGGTTTCGTAGCAAAGTACGAATCGCCTCCAAAGTGGCTTTAGTTAATTAGAGCGGCCTAGAAATCTGGAAAACATCCAACTCCCTCAACGCCAACAGCATTGTTTCAGAGATTTTGCTAGAAATTTGGCTATAGCGTTAAAAAGCTCCGTGATAGTGTTTTAATCCATCACAGAGCATCGCTTAGAATCCCCAGTTTTACCAGGGAGAAGCTAATTAGCCTTTATTCAGTTTAGTTTTGGGTTGGTAGTAAACCACTGCTCCTGTATCCTTGACAAAATGGCAAGTCCGCCAAGAATTCAGGAAAGCCTTGAATATTGATTCTTCGGATTTACGGTAGTAGTCCCCCAAAACAGGTTTAATTGCCTCGGTTGCTGTTTTTAGGTGGTAGTGGGGGATGTTGAGGAAAATGTGGTGGGCAACATGGGTGCCGATGTTGTGGTGAATGTCATTGAAAAAGCCATAATCGCGGTCAATCGTAGAAATTGCACCTTTGAGAAAATACCAGTCTTTGCCGCGATACCAGGGAATATCGGATTCTGTGTGATGTAGAAAAGTGACCAAATCCAGCCAAACCACAAACACTACATAGGGGCCGAGATAATATTTCAGCAGAAACAGCCAGCCGAACTGATACGTCAGCCATCCCAGAACGCCAACCATCAACGTCCAGCAGATAGTGCTGGTAATGACATCCCACTTTTCAGAGGGTCGAAAAAGTGGGCTACCAGGGAGAAAGTGAGAGCCGGATTTCCTCTCAGGAGAACGCTTGAACAAATAGAGCGGGTAGACCAGTAGTAACATATCAAAGCGTAATAGCTTTTCCCACCAGCGCATATTCTGGTACTTGGTTTCGGTGACGGGATACCAGCTTTCATCAGTATCGATATTCCCGGTGTTTTGATGATGCGTTCTGTGGCTGATGCGCCAGCCGTGATAGGGAACCAGAATAGGCGTATGCGCTAGATGCCCAATCAGATTATTTAGCCATTTCTTCTTGGAAAAGGAACCGTGTCCGCAGTCATGCCCAACGACAAATAGCGCCCAGAACATGGTTCCCTGCATTAGCCAAAATACAGGCCAGAACAACCACGAGTCAAAAAAAAAGGCCACCCCGTATAGGAGGCTGATGATAGAGATGTCGAGAAAAAAATAAGAGAGCGATTTCCAGACGGATGGCTCAAAGCAATAAGCGGGAATGGCAGATTTTAGGCTTTGTAGAGTGAAAGGAAGCTCTGTTTGACTATTAGTCGATAATTCCCTTGCACAGGCAGTGTTTAACTCAACGAGATTTGATTGCACTTAGTTTTTGGCTTGGCTTGGTTTTAGACAACGGGGATCATTCTAACCTCCAAAAGCTTAGGTAAGCTTTACTGCATATCTATAAACTTTATTTTGTATAATCCAATACTTTTTCGGTTCAATAGTTGCAAGGGGTTACTTTTGTAGGATTTCCTTCCTTTACAAAAGTTTACCTTATGGCGTGGAATTCCGCTAACCGGCGGAGTCGCAAAATCAATCAGGAAACTGGCGGGTAATTAAGCGGATAGTTGTGTGCAACTGCTCATCAGGAATAGTAGTCAGATTTATGTGATAATTTTTCAAAAAAGATTTAATGGCTTTGGCTGCTAAAATGGCTCTAAGCCGTTGAGGATTGTTTAAAGTCCCCAGAGGTGGTATCCAGTATTCAGGAAGCTCTTTGATTCCAAGCATTCCCCGTTCCTGACTGTCCAGCATGATGGCGTAGCTAGGATTGTCGGGATGAAGTGATCTTTTTAAAAGATTTTGATGGCGTTCTGACCGGAGTTTTACTATATTTTCTGCTGCGATATAAGAACCGTTCAGCTTAATTAAAAAACAGATTTTTTCAATTCGAGGCAGATGGAAACCCATAGCCACAAATAGTAATTTCTGATAGCGTTCTGGTGACTGGTCAATAATATTAGCGACATGGACAAGATTATAAATCGTATCCATTGCCTCTTCTTCAAGAATGAAGACTGATGCGGGAATGTCAAATTTAGATTGGATGAAGTGAGCCATTAGAGCAGCTTCTGACGGCTTATCGCTTCCTCCTGTTTTGCCTCCTGTAGGGATAATTTTCCCAATGTTGAGGCTCTGGTAAAGCATCCCTGTCGCGATCGCATTTATTCTCCCATACCTATTAAGCTGATATGACCCAGGTCTAGCACCGATTTGAACTGGGCCATATCCAAAAGCAACAATGGCATCAAAATTATCGTTGTAATCGACTAACTGACGGATTGCATCGACTTGCTGTGGTGACAGAGTTTTCATCGTCAAGACATTGAACACAACAACAAATCACTAATGAAATTTCGTTAAAGGGTAGCTCTTACTGGGAACGTTGCTGAGTGGCTTGCTCAACCTTGGCGGCAAAATAGGTTTCCTGATACTGCAATGATTTTGCTAATTCCAGCCCTTTTTGAAAGGCATCAAGAGCTTTAGAATAATTTTGCCCCTCTAGATAAATTTGACCCATTTGGTCATAAGTATTCATCAAGCCGTAGAAATTGTAAGCATGTTGCTGCGTCTTGACGAGAACATCGTAAACTTGTAAAGCATTTTCTGGCTGATTATTAGAACGATACAAAGCTGCTAACTTTTGCAGTGATTCACTCGCATACGCCCATTGCTGTAATACCCGTGCTAGTTCATAGGCTTGCTGGTAGGTTTGACTAGCTTGATCTAAGTAGGCATAGGCTTTCTCTTCGTTTTTACTCGCCTCAGTCGGTTGATTTTGTGCTTTGTATTCAGCCGCACTCGCAAGCTGCTGTTGTCCTAGTGCTTCGTAGTCACCAGCGATCGCAATTTTCAATGCAGGTAAGCGTGGATCGTTGGGTGAGTACGTTTCAGCTAACTTTTGCTTCACCTGTACAGCATTTTCTGGTTGTTGAGCTTTGTTATAGGCGTAAATGAGTTGTTCTAAGTAGGCAAGTTCACTCACCCGATCGCCCCGTGCCTTAGATCGATCCAGCAATTCCTCGTAAATTTTTGCCGCCTCTGGGTAATTGAACCAATCCATATTCAATTGCGCCAGCGTCTTGAGGCTTTCCTCTTGAGCTTCGGTATCATTTCGCTGGCGTTCATCAGCCAAAATTTGTTGATAAACTGCGATCGCTGGTTCTGGCAGTCGTACCTGTTGATATGCTTTCCCCAAAGCTTGTAGTAGTTCCAAATTAAGCGCTTTCTTTTGCTGTGCCTCTTGCTGAATCTCCCGCAAACGCTTCGATATCACTTGCGCGTCGAACCCGCGATTTTTCCGCCAAGCAATCTCTCCCACTCGCCCTAGCGCCTGCACTTCCTCCACTGGCCCTAGCGCCCGCCGTAAACGCAGTTCTCGATACCAAAGTTCAAACGCCTCATCAGCCTTCCCCGCTTCTAGCAAAGCCGTTGCTTGGGCATCCAACTCATCTAGAGCCTCCCTTAATGCAGCCTGTTCTTCCGGAGTCAGAGGCGTCTTTTTTTTGGGCCATTGGGGTAATAGTGGATCGGGCTTAGTTATCTCCAGTGGTTTTCTAAATTCCTCTGGCTGAGGCTTCTTTTCAGCAGCTAGTGCCACTGAAGTCCAACACAACAGGAAGGTAACCGTCCATAACCCTACCCTTCCCCAGGTTAGATGTTTCGGTTTTAAACAATTGGATATCACGATAGTCATGTTGAACGTATACCCCCACTGACGCTTACACTAAAACCAGAGTTTCAACTCATCCTTTTACAGAACATTACCAAGAAAGTCTAAACCATTGACTTCCTGCGAGTGTCAAAACTGTACTGGCTCCTCACTCTGCTCTACGAAATACTTTGTATAAAATATGACTCAGCTGGTAAACCGTAGCCGTGTAACGCCAAAGGCATCTCACCGATTATTTTCCTTGTTATTCATTCTTGCGATCGCCCTGCTGAGTTTCTTTTTGACTGCTTGTACCCCATCTCAAGCTCGAACAGCAGAACAGCGAACGTTTCTCGACCTTTCCTTGGAATTTTTAGGAGAGTATCAGCTACCCAAGACGATGTTTCAGGATACTCCTGTTGGAGGTTTATCCGCATTAACCTACGATCGCCAACACAATAAAATATACGCTCTCTCCGATGACCGCTCCTCCCTCGCTCCAGCCCGGTTTTACACCCTCGGACTCAGCACCAAGCGCAATGACCAAGGAGAGATAGCTCTAGAAAAAGTAAACATTGAAAACGTGACCTTCCTCAAGGATGAGAACGGCAAAACCTTTCCCAAGGGTAGCCTCGACCCCGAAGGCATTACCCTTTCTCCCAAAGGAACGGTCTATATTTCCAGTGAAGGTCTTCCCAGCCAAGGAATTGCGCCATTTATCCGGGAGTTTGATCTCAAAACCGGACAGCAGCGCAACAGCTTACTGCTTCCAGAGCATTATTTCCCCAATGACGACACCAAGGAGGAGCAGCTACCTCGCGGCCTTCAAGATAATTTAGGGTTCGAGGCATTAACTCTAGAACCTGTCAGCTTAGCGGCAGCTAAGGGCGACCCTTTTCGCTTGTTTACCGCTACCGAATCTGCTCTTTTACAAGATATTTTGCCACCCAAGTCTGAAGAGCAAACCCGGATTCGCATGATGGAATATTTAATCGGAAGTATTGCTCGTCCGATGGTATTGAGCGAACATGTTTACCTCCTCGATCGCCCTCCGGCTGGCACGATTGATAATGGGTTAACTGAGTTAATTACAGTCGATACGGGAGGTCACTTTCTCAGCATCGAACGTAGCTATGGTTTATTGGGAGCTAATGCCAAGATTTTTCAAGCAGCGACGAGTGCGGCAACAGATACATCGGGGATTGTTACGCTCAAGGGTGATATTTCTAGAATTGACCCTGTGAAGAAAAAGTTGGTATTGGATTTGAGTGAACTGGGGATTTATCTGGATAACCTAGAAGGAATGACGCTTGGCCCTCGCCTGTCGGATGGGAGTCAGAGTTTGTTGTTAGTGAGCGATAACAATTTTAGCGATAGTCAGATAACTCAGTTTCTTTTGTTCCGGCTTAAAGGCTTAAAATAATGCTTGTCAAAACTGCCTGTGTAGATCAGTTTTATTACATTGTATGAGGGCGATCGCTGCTCCATTCCAGAATTAGCGATCGCATTTTTCCTCCCTCACTCTGACGCCTTCGGTTGAGCGATACGCGCTTCAATATCGTCTAAAGTTTGCAGCAGCAGACGCTTTGCCTGTAATTCCCAACCCCATTTCTGAATGCGGTACGCTGCAACGGCTCCACCAATAGCCATGATATAGCCCACCCATTGCGCTAAAGAAATTCCTCCGAGTAAACCCAATCCGGCAATTCCCCAAAAGGGCAAGGCAATAGTTTGACGCTGTTCCTCAATGAGTTTGGGTAAGCCGTCAGATGCCATTTGTGCGGCTAAGGTTTCGCGGCAACGTTTTTGCTGTTCCCTGGAGATAGCTAGACCAATCTTACGGCGGAGTTTCTCCATTTTGCGAGCATCCGTGCTGTACTGGGTTAGCTCATCCTCTGCCATTTTGATCATGTGTTCAAGTTGATCCATGATGTGACTCCTGCGGCTGTAAATCTGAGTTATGGGCTAGGGCTTAGTGTAAAGCAATTGAGTTACTCACAGGTTGCATTGCGGCTACACAAACCAATTTTTGCCAAACTTCAGGAAGTCGGAAGGAAATGACTGAAAGTTGTTGATGGATTAAATGTAGATACCAATGATTTCCCTCCTCACAGCGCCATCTCCAACAACCTCCCCAAATGCTCTGTCAGTAGAGTTACCCTTTGATTCAGGCACCTCAGAGCCAGTTACTTCTT
>JBFLZA010000063.1:0-19916 GCA_040756535.1 Cyanobacteriota bacterium | reverse complement strand
AGCAATGCCGCCAACGGCTAACCCATCGAGTGCGGCTGCCTCACACTCTCGCTCAGCTCCTCCTCCGCCTCCACCGGCAGCTACTCGTTCTGCTGCGGCAGTCTCTGCCAGTGCTAAGTCCCGAATGTCAATGCGGAGTACGAGTCCCTCTCCTGGACAGCCGACTTTAGCGCAACTCGTCCGTTATGCCTATGAGAAGGGATTTTCTGACGTTCACCTCGGTGTGGGTGAGCCTCCTCGCTACCGTAATCGTGGCGAAATGGAAATTACAGACCATCGAGAGACAGACCAGGCCACATTTATGAGTTGGCTGCGGGAAGTGTTGAGTGATGAGGAAATCCGGCGCTTTCAAGAACACTTAGAGTTTGACGGCGCAACTCAGTATGAATTTGCTCGAGTACGGATTAACGTATTCGACACTCTTCGGGGTCCCGGTATGGTACTGCGACTCATTCCGCTCACCATCTTGACCGTTGAGCAGCTGCGACTGCCACCTGTTCTGAAAGATGTCTGTCACTACCATAAGGGTCTAATTTTAGTAACGGGTCCAACGGGTTCCGGTAAGTCCACGACGCTGGCAGCGATGCTGGACTACATTAACAAGGAGATGCCCAAACACATCATTACCATCGAAGACCCGATTGAATTTGTCCACCAAAGCCGCAAAGCCCTAATCCGACAACGGGAGGTGGGAATAAATACTCTGAAGTTTGATAATGCCTTGAAGGCGTCTTTGCGGGAAGACCCCGATATAATCTTGGTTGGAGAAATGCGGGACAGAGAGACAGTGAATACTGCTCTAAAAGCCGCTCAGACGGGTCACTTGGTTATGGGAACTTTGCACACAAACAGTGCGATTAAAACCCTAGAGCGGATTCTCACGCTTTATCCGGCTGAAGAACAGCCTGCTATGCGGGTGGCAATTGCAGAATCTCTAGTATCAATTATTGCTCAGGGATTGTGCCGTACAACTGATGGTAAGCGTGCCGCTTTTCACGACATCTTGATTAATACCGAGACTGTCAAGGATTATATTCGCAAGGGTAACTATGATGAAATCGCCCAACTCATGGAGGAAGGTGAATTTGATGGCATGGTTACGATGAACAAATCCCTGTTTAACCTTTACCAGGAAGGCCGAATCACTGAGGAAACGGCATTGGAAATGTCCCCAACTCAGAATGAAATGGCAATGATGTTACGCGGTCGCATCTAAAATTGGCGTGCCGTGGTATCAGATAAGAAGTAAAGCAGAAAAGCTCCTAGATCGATCTAGTAGCCGCAAGAGTCAACTCCTGCCGCCTACGCCAGTTGAGGCGGCAGCTTCGATTTGAGAACTCCGGCACTCACGAGCCAAATCCTACCCAATATCGCACTCAATGAGGCAATACGCACCTCTGGCGTTTATCTAACAACAAATGTTTGATAGATTGGTATGGATAGGTGTTGGTCACTATAGCCTCAATAAATATTGCACTGGAATCGCTGCTGATTTCATTGTGCTGATAAACTCAATTTTATGGCTCGACAATATATCCCTATATTCCAGTCTCTAACTTTGAATCTTGAAATTCAACAGACCACTTTTCCCCCAACTCTATAAAGGCATCGCGCTTTTTACACCAGGGGGGGATCTCATTTATTGTATTGACCCTAACAAGCAAGAGCATTGGCACTTGCATCTTTGTGCAGCTCTGCAACAAATTTTAGGATTATCAGAACCCCCTCATTTTCTAGTACCAGGGTATACAGCAACGGTTGATCGCTGGCTCGACTCTCGGACGCAACAAATACGAACATCAGCGGAAATTTATCCGTTAGTACGAAAGCATCAAGCACTGCTCAATGCCGTATTTGACACTCCTAAATTGGCTTGGCAAATGGCTCCCTGGCAAGAAGGGTTATGCGATCCGATTGTCTTGGAAACTTATCAGCGTCAGTTTCCTCAACTTTGGGAAGAACACGACTTAATATGGCGCTTTGAACGCACAGCGCAATTTTTAGCTCATAGAGAGAGATACCCCAGCCTAGTGCGACAGGATTTATCTTTACTCAGTTCTCATCGAGAAAGTTCTGGAGATAAAGATTTTGGTTTCTATTCCAGAAATAGGGATACAACCCATACAAAAATTGTGAGTGGAGCGGGACGTGCTAGTATCCAATCGGCTTCTCCTTTAGAGCAGGACGTGCTAGCGCACAAACAGCTAGGGTTGGACAAGCTTTCCCCGACTCCTACCGACGCGAGTATCGATTTAAACCCTCCTAATGTTGTTAACACATCTCTATCGCGATCGCTAACCTTAACAGAAGAGGCTAATATTTCTCAATCGCGATCGTTAACAGCATCACCAGGTGATGCTGAAGAAATTTCGCCTGAGTTTCAAGTTCATAACACTCAGGGCTATGTATTGCGGCTGTTTGTATCGGGACACAGTGCAGCAACTGAGTACATTCTCATGAGCCTACATCAGTTGTTAGAACAATCTCTCCGCCATCCTTACACCCTCAAAGTAATCGACATATTCAAGCACCCTGAACAAGCAGAAGCCAATCAAATTTCTGCAACACCAACACTTCTCCGGGTATGGCCTCATCCTGTTCGACGCATTGTCGGTGATTTGACGGATGCAGAGCGAGTATTGCGGGTAATTGCGGCTCCAGAGAGTTGAATCACTCAATCGTGCTAAGCTGTTGTGTCTTCATAGAAGGCAGAAGGCAGAAGGCAGAAGGCAGAAGGCATAAAGAAGGCATAAAGAAGGCAGAAAGAAGGCAGAAGGTTTATTACTGGTACATGGTCGTTTGGGCCGTTAAATCTGTCCTAACCTTTCTGGCGAAAGCTTTAAATTGCAACAATGATCGAATAGGAGTTCAGAATGCAGAAGAAAGAAATATTCTGTAACTCCTGCAACTCCTAAACTTCTATATTAGAATCACTGCAAAATACGCCAATTCAGTGTGTGGCAGCTTAGCTTAAGTCAGATTGCAACTGCTCTCGCGCACTTTCCAACGCTTCTGCTAACTTACTGGCATCGCGTCCACCCGCTTGAGCGAAATTGGGGCGTCCACCACCGCCACCGCCGCAAAGTTTGGCAATTCCACCAATAAATTTTCCAGCTTGCAATCCCTTAGCATTAACGCCTTTGCTAAACGCTGCCACCAAACTC
This sequence comes from Cyanobacteriota bacterium, assembly GCA_040756535.1. Lineage (GTDB taxonomy): Bacteria > Cyanobacteriota > Cyanobacteriia > Cyanobacteriales > Coleofasciculaceae > JBFLZA01. The sequence continues at coordinate 16,752 of JBFLZA010000063.1, read as the reverse complement.
ACTTTGTCAGGTTCAGGAACGGAACCGAGTACTACAGCACTTTCGCCCAGTTTCTGCTGTAAGCGTTCAGCTACGGTTTTCAAACCATCGGCATCAACATCTTCAAGTTGAGCAACTAGGATGTTAAATCCACCAATTGACTCCGCTTTAGCTAGCAACTGGTCGGATTTTGCTAATGCCAGTTCTTGTTTGAGAGCATCGAGCTGTTTTTGGGTGGTTTTCAGTTCATTCTGAAGATTGGTAATGCGCTCAGGTAATTCTTCCGGTTTGGCTTTAAAGCGATCGCTCAATTCCCTCACCACTTTGTCCCGCACGTTCAGGTAATCGAGCACCGCCGGGCCAGCAACCGCTTCAATCCGGCGGACACCCGATGAAATCCCTGTTTCCGAGACAATTTTAAATACTCCAATCTCAGCCGTGTTACTCACATGGGTACCGCCGCACAGTTCCATCGAGACACCAGGGAAATCAATCACCCGCACCTCATCACCGTACTTTTCACCAAACATGGCGATCGCACCTCGGCGCTTTGCCTCTTCAATTGGCAGGATTTCTACCTCTGCCTCATGAGCTTGGGCAATCCAGGTATTGACCTGTTCCTCAATTTGTTGTACCTCTTGCGCGGTCAGAGCGCGAGGGCTATTAAAGTCAAAGCGCAATCGGTCAAAGTCTACCAAAGAACCCGCCTGAGAGATGGAGGGGTCAACAATCTGTTTCAGCGCCGCTTGCAGCAAGTGAGTTGCTGTATGGTTCGCTTGAGCACGACGGCGACAGGAGCGATCGATTTGAGCGGTTAATGTTGCGCCTACCTGCAAGGTACCGCGTTCGATGTGACCGAAGTGGACAAAGAAATCGGATTCTTTCTTAACGTCTTCAACCCTTACCAGGACAGTATCGCCGGACAAGTAGCCGCGATCGCCAATTTGCCCCCCAGACTCGGCATAGAATGGCGTTTGATCGAGAATCACCTGCACCTTGTTACCCGCTTCAGCAGATTCCACCGACTTGCCATCCACTAACAGCGCTTCCACCTTGGCTGTTGATTGGGGTTGCTTGTAGCCTAAGAACTCGGTGACTTGGATATGTTCAGCCAACTTATCCAGGCTACCCTGTACGGTGAGATCGATGGTTTCGTGGGCTGTTCGTGCGATGTCTCGCGCTTTCTCCATTTCGTCCTCAAAGCCTGCAACGTCTACTGTTAGACCCTGTTCTTCGGCGATTTCCTGAGTTAACTCCAAGGGGAAGCCATGAGTGTCATAGAGAATAAAGGCATCTTTCCCTGAAATCTGCTTTGGTTTTTTAGCAATTATCTCAGCCAGTAACTTTTCACCCCGTTCTAAGGTTCTGAGGAATTGGGATTCTTCCCGTTGCAGTTCGGCTTTGATGGCGTCTTCTCGTATCCGAACATTCGGATAGGCAGATTCGGAAAGCGCGATCGCACTTTCTGCCACTTGAGCGGTAAACTCACCTTGAATTCCAATTAACCGTCCGTGACGCACGACTCTACGAATTAAGCGGCGCAACACATAACCCCGACCCACATTTGATGCGGTAATGCCATCGGCAATCATGTGAACCACAGAACGAACATGGTCGCCAATGACCTTAAGAGAGACTTTGGTTTTCTCATCACTCTTGGCGTAGTCAATCCCAGCAATATCGGCTGCGGTTTTGATAATCGGGAAAATTAAGTCAGTTTCGTAGTTATTGGGCACCTGCTGGAGAATTTGCGCCATCCTCTCCAGTCCCATGCCGGTGTCGATGTTTTTGTTTTTGAGGGGTGTCAGCTTGCCATCGGCATCCCGGTTGTATTGCATGAACACCAAGTTATAAAACTCGATGAACCGACTATCATCTTCTAAATCAATATTGTCGTCGCCTCGTTCGGGATGAAAGTCGTAATAAAGTTCCGAACAGGGACCACAGGGGCCAGTTGGGCCAGAAACCCAGAAGTTATCATCCTCTCCCATGCGCTGAATGCGTTGAGGAGGGATACCAATTTGGTCGCGCCAGATGGCAAAGGCTTCGTCATCTTCCTCGAATACACTAATGACGATGCGTTCTGGGGGCAAACCAAAAACTTGAGTGGACAGTTCCCATGCCCATGCGATCGCTTGCTCTTTAAAATAGTCCCCAAAGCTGAAGTTACCCAGCATCTCAAAAAAGGTATGATGCCGTGCCGTGCGTCCAACGTTCTCAATATCGTTGGTACGGATGCATTTTTGGGAAGTAGTAGCGCGGGGGAATTCAGACTGGCGCTGTCCTAAGAAAATGGGTTTAAAGGGCAACATCCCCGCGATCGTCAACAGCACAGTTGGGTCTTCCGGTACCAAAGAGGCACTTGGCAACATTTTGTGTCCACGAGTCGCAAAAAAGTCGAGGAATGTTTGCCGAATTTCGCTACCGCTCTTGAACTGTGGGGAGTCAGGCATGGTCATCTAAAAGGGACTACAAATCAAACAGTTTTCAAGGAGAGTTTTGAGAAGAGATAGCACCTGAGTTAAAACTCGACCCAATCGCGTGAAGGTATGCTTCCCTAGTAAGGTGGACGCGCTTGGTGCTACGCTATTAGGCTCATCCTTTTCGCGCAGCCTGTGTGCCAATCAGTCAACTTGTTATCCATTTTTACATTTGTTTATGCCGGGTTGCTGCTTTTATCTGTTATTTGTGACCAAGTCAAGAATGATTTTCAGTTTTTAATACAACACTTGCAGTTCGTGAAGACTCATCAACTTTGGTAACTAGTTCTCCTTAGGGGACGAGAGCTGTGTTACTTTTATAGACATGGACATCGAACTCCCAATAAACAACAGGAGTCAAACCCAGGAAATAGGCTGCAGATTACGATGTCCCCGATCTGTGACCTAGCCATAGTTCCCAACCAACTAAGCATAGATGTAATGGGCTCGATGCCTGGTTAAGCCAGGAAAAGCCAAACAAAAATCTAGAAGCGTATGACTGTGTTGGCAATTTCAAAGAGGAGCTGTGGGAGATGTAAACCTTAGTCAGTGTTCATTCATCAAAAAGTTAACTCGTTGAAAAATCAATTATTTGCACATGGATGGGTCTAGTAGCGATTGGCTAGACCCATTAATTTTGCCCCTACTATAAGCAGAGTTATAGGAGGCAGCAGGGGGCAAAGAAATAGAAGAATAAATAGTTTTTGTGTCAAGAATTCCGTCTAGGCAGTACATATGCAAAGTCATTTAGTCTCTACTAATAGGAATAATTTTTATTTAAATGCATTTAAAAGACCTAGGCAATAAGCTCTCGAAAAAGGGTTAAAATTAGGGTTTAGATGTAGAAAAAATACAGCATTCAATTTTAACGATGGCAGTACAGACACATACGTTTAAAGTTCCGAGTATCTCCTGTGAGGGTTGTGCCAAGACTATTACCGAGGAAATTCTGACTCATGAGTCAGGAGCTCAGGTCAATGTTGATGTGAAAGCGAAGACAGTGAATGTTGAAACCGAGGCTTCTGAAGAGTCAATTAAGCAAATGATTACATCGGTGGGACATACCGTGGAATAACAACAGTGAAGCTTGTGGCTGGGTTTCGGTGTCAAGCTAGCTGACTGATACTCCAACGGTTTTTAGGAGAGTGATAAGGATGCACTATTCTTGTAAAAATCTTTTAACTGCATTTGGGTCAGCTAGCTTATGGCACTTCTCGTTTGCATAAAATACAGTAAGGGCACGGCAATGCCGTGCCCTTACTCCCTTACTGACTTGGGATTAGGCTCATGCCTTTATTTTTGTAAACGGCTGTAACTTTACCGTGGCTTTGCTGGCAATACCTCGAATTGCGTCTTGAGCAGTTTCCCCATCACTTCTATTCTCACGCCCAAGTGCTATTATCATTTTTTCTGGAAACCCCGTCAACAACCCACGCTTGACTTTAAGAGTACAAGCGGGGCTTGTAAAAAGCGCCCTTGTTGATTAGCCTCAGCCTCCATTGGGCTACGTTTTATCAGAATATATAGGCACCTTTAAGTTCTTCACAAGCTTGAAGCTATGCGGTCTTGCATTAAACAAGTCCTGATGGGTAGGGAGAGTGTGTAAGACATCAAACCTGGTAAAACATTGGCTATGTGAACCATCCCGCAAGGGAGCAGGCTTGATTTCTAGTCTGCAACTGGCATACCCGACCCTCTTAATTCTTTTGAATATAAGAGGGGGATTCTGCCAGATTTAGCTAAAGGGGAAGGAGCTGGATTAACTATTGGCGGCACTATCGAAAAGAAACCACCTGAGCCTATGCGGGTAATGACTAGCCATGCTTGGGTTGGGTGGCGAAAACAAAGGTTAGAGGAGGACGATTCTTCAGGCTAAGTTCCGGATAGCATCTGTAGGTAGTAAAGTATGTACACGCCTCCAGAGTTTGAACATTAGTTTATTGCTCGTATAAAATATTCGATTTGGGCTGCCTATATTGCAGACCAGTCAACAGCAATAGAAAAATTCCCTGTATGTCAACTTTAAATATACTGAGTGTTTTAACAGGATTTCATAAAGATTCGGCAAAGGTATTGAGCGCTAAAGGAAATTGCTGCTGTCACTATCTGTAGGAACGGGAGAGACTGGGAAGAGCCAAAATCAATAATTGATCAACTCCACACCTAAAACTTGCTGATAGTAGAAGATTTGACAGTATTTGCTCAGGGTCAATGCCTTAGCTCTCCAGAGCTACCTATAACCATGGACGCTTCTGTTTTAGTGGTTGGAAACGAACCGTTTCTCACTAGATTGGTTAACCAGATTCACAATATAACTTCTGGCACGGTCGAGGCGTCATCCGAGCTAGATGAAGTTATATCAATCATTCAGAGCAAACAACCTGCTATTTTGATTTTGCAGGCAGCGCTGAGTGGTTGTTTAGAACTGTGTCATCAAATTAAACAACAGTCTCAACTGGGCTGGGTATACTGCATTTTGATTGACAATCCATCTGAACTCAGTGTGGATGGAGTGTTTCCAGATGAGTGCCGAGAGTTGACAGCTTGCGCCGAAGCTTTGGAAACCGGGGCAGATGCCTACTTACGGATAACTTCAGTAGAAACAAAAGCGGCAACGTTAACTTGTGCAGAAATACGCTTGTTAAGGGCGCAGATTCAGGCTGGGTTACGCGGAGTGCAATTCTACCGAGAGGTGATGCAAACGAATGACGTACTCTCAACAATGGCCTTAGCCGATCCCCTGACAGAACTCAACAATCGTAGAGCAATGGAATGGGAGTTACCCCGACAAATTCACAATGCCCGTAATCACTCAACGCCTTTGAGCCTCTTGATGCTAGACGTAGACTATTTTAAGTCTGTCAACGATAACTATGGTCATCAGGTTGGCGATCGCATACTTCAACTCCTGGCCGCTCGCCTGCAACACAACCTACGACTTCAGGATACCCTCTTTCGCTATGGTGGAGAAGAGTTTGTCATCATTCTCAGCCAGACTAATTTTCACGATGCTCAAATCGTCGCCCGAAGACTAAGATGTTTAGTCAGCGATCTGCCTTTTCACATTGATAGTACCTTAGCCCTTGAAGTTACCATTAGTCTGGGACTCGCGTCTCTCAATATTACTGACGATAGTAAAGGAGAGAGCTTGCTGCGGCGTGCCGACCATAACCTGCTACGTGCTAAATCGAGTGGTCGCAATCAGGTTTTTAGTGGTGAAGATAGTATTAGCTGTTAGGAATAGCTTAAAGAGTTAAAAGTTTGAAGGTTGATTATAGGGGCAGTTGTCAGTCCACAGCTTTACAGAAGAAAAGGTGAAAAAAATGCGATACTTTTCCCGAATTCTGCTGCTCGGTACGCTGATGCTATTATCAACTCCATTGACGCAAGCTGCTGAAACCAACCCTAATAACCCCTCTCAGCAGCCAGAACCGGGTTGGAGTTTGTGGCGTCCTAAATCAGAGATAGAAAATGCAGGTTTTAGTGCAGGCTTTTCTAATTCAGAACTGGGTGGATTCATGGATTTTGAAAATTCCTGTGCCGAGACATTAGGCACCTCAACTTCAGAGACGCCTTACTGGTTTAGATTGAGCAATTTATTGAATCAGATTGGTACAGGAAAAGTTGAGTTTGGCTGTTGGTCGAATGGACAGTTTATAAGCACTTTTAAAAGCACAGCTGTCAATACCGAACTGGAGAATGTTGACTGCTTGCGAGTCAATGTTCCAACAGGTGAAGACTTGAGAGTTCGTTCAGAACCAAGCTTAACGGCTAAGGTTATCGGTTTTGTCAGAAATGGTGCAACAGTTCAACCGGATAGTTTCCCTGCTTCGATTGTTCAGGAAGATGAGCTCAATTGGGTTGCCATTCGTTCACCGAAGGAGGGATGGGTCTCGAATGATCGCCCAGACAGTTCTGGTAATCTCAAATTATGTCGATGAGCGATCATGACGTTGCAGCGATCGCAGTTGTCAAAAGCCCCACACATGAATTTGAGGTTTAGAGGAGAAAGGGAAAGGGGGAAAGGAGAAAGACCCGTTTCATCCCCTAGCTCAAGCACAGAGGCTTTTACTAAGCTATTCCACACTAACCTTCAATCCTTCATACATGAGCGCGGCTGTACCAGCGTAGTAACACTCGTGCTAACCGATCAGGATTATGCCTTACCAAATTAGTGTTCTCATCTTCATCCATTACGTTGGACATCACAATACGACGCCCTAAATTGGCAACCTCTTCTCGATCGAGAAAAACAGGATGAGAACCCACTTGGGCATACTTAATCAAAGACTGCGCTGAAGGGACTTTCCCCTGCACCAATACGGCATCAAACAACGCTTTGCCACAGGCATCATCGATCACTCGGATGTGATCCGCAACCGTAAACCCCACTGTTTCACCCGGCTGGGTCATGATATTACAAACATAGACACGGGGAACGGTCACTTTAGCGATCGCTTCCGTAATTTCTGGCACCAAGAGATTGGGAATAATGCTCGTATACAAACTACCGGGCCCAATAATAATGTAATCGGCTTCATGAATCGCTTTGAGAACAGCCGGTAAAGCCGGTGGATTTTCAGGCGTACAACCAATTTTGACAATGGTGCCGTTCGCCTCGGTAATATTCGATTCTCCTTCAATGCGACGCCCATCAGCTAATTCAGCCCAGAGGCAAACATCACTGAGAGTAGCGGGTAATACTCGTCCGCGTACAGCTAACACCTGAGAACTGGCAGCGATCGCTCGCTCTAAGTCGCCCGTAATCTCACTCATTGCCGTTAAAAACAGGTTACCAAAACTGTGGCCCACCAACCCGTTACCGGCCTGGAAACGGTATTGAAACAATTCAGTTAACAACTTTTCCTGATCGGCAAGCGCCGCCAAACAGTTACGGATATCCCCTGGCGGCAGCACCCCAAATTCTTGCCGTAGTCGCCCACTTGACCCCCCATCATCCGCTACGGTGACAATAGCAGTGATATTGGCACTGTAAATCTTCAACCCTCTGAGTAAGGTAGAAAGACCTGTACCGCCTCCAACCACAACAATTTTCGGTCCTCGGTTGAGTCGGCGATGAGCCATCAGCACATCCACCAGTTCTTTATCTCCCTCTGGTTTTAGCACCTCAGTAATTGAACTTAGGGTTCGGGTTTGCCCCCAGAAAATCAAAATCAAACCGCAGCTAATTGCCAGTGGGCCGGATACGTAACTGGGGAGGATTGTTGCGATCGCTTCCAAGGCTTTCGATGTCAAGTCTAATAAGTAAAAAATGGGGGTTAGCTTGGCCCAAATTGCCACCCCCAGACTTGTCAGAAGTACACCCGTGGCACTTAGAAGCAACCAACGTTTGATAAATAATCCAGGCGCTAACCACTTAAACCATCGATTAAATCGCTGGGGTGTTCGACCTTTCGATTCATGTTGTAGGGTACGTAAAGCTCGTTTGAAGAGACTATATGAGGACATCACTAATACAAGTCTGGGGAACAAAAAGACTGGATAGACTTTAACCAAGCATGGTGAAAGGACTCAAGTCCTTGACTCGGGGGAGTGGGCTGCGTGCTGTTAAAGGTGCCATATTGCTTATTAAGCGTGAATGAGTGCCCATCAGGATACATTCGGGAAATTAGATTATGGTGTGATTAATACGACATCACAAGAAGAGACGGTTATGATGGAAGGCTCATAACAAAGTGGCAAAATCTTTTCTGGCTTTGTCTCGCAGTAGACAGTAATAGACTCGATTGGCGTTGCCCCTACACAAGGCGGATGGAACAACGAATTTTAGGACTTGACCCAGGGTTGGCCATTTTGGGCTTTGGAGCAATTATCTGCCAGACGGCCCAAACAGTAGCAGTAGCAGCCAAAAAGAGTGATCGCTCCCCCGTAAAACCAACGCCGGAATCGGTACGATTGGTTGATTTTGGCGTTATCCAGACGCCAGCAGGTACTGACATCGGAAAGCGACTCTGCACAATTTACGATGATATGCACACCCTGATAGAACAGTGGCAACCTCAGCTTGTGGCGATTGAAAAACTCTTTTTCTACCGAATGAGCAGCACAATTACTGTAGCTCAGGCGCGGGGGGTCTTGATGTTGGTATTGGCGCAGCATGATATCCCCATGGTAGAGTTTACGCCCGCTCAAGTTAAGCAGGCATTGACTGGTTATGGAAATGCCGACAAGTATGAAGTGCAGCAAGCCGTGGCACGGGAGTTGAATTTAGAATCCATCCCCAAACCCGATGATGCAGCAGATGCCTTAGCAGTGGCTTTAACCGCATGGTTTCATCAATCTTAGCCGTTACTCTCATGGACTCCAACGCATTTGTTAACTCCTACTTGTCTTGGGCAAAGCTGTAGGTAGTTTGCTCGCGTTAACACGATCATCTCTTAAATACAGCTCAATCAATGGCTGGCGTCAAGTCTTGTTGCAGATGCACGCTGCTGGGGTATGAGTATTGGCTTAGGAGGCACTCGGCTAGTCTTACTACCTGTGAAGTAGATAGTAAACAAAATCTCAGGCTTGTGGAACTTGGAGATTTCCAGCTTTGCCATTTGGGAGACATGATCAAAGAAACACACATTCCTACTTGGCGTCATAACTGTTATTAAATCATCCGTCCTAAGTTTGACAACTTCCCCTTAAGTGTCATGAAACCTGATCGATTGTTATTGTGTGCGGCTTCTATTTGTTTAATCAATACGCCAGCTTTGAGCAGTGTACCTCTTCCTACCGTTGTTGCCCAGAGAGAAAATGAAGAACAAACCACTATTGATGTCTATCGGATTGTCAGTCCTACAGTTGTAACACTGAGCACTGGCAGAGGTTCGGGATCGGGCAGTATTGTCAGTTCAGAGGGGCTAATTTTGACGAATGAGCATGTGGTTAGGGGGGCAAGAGGGGGTTTGGTGATGGTCAGTACGCCTACAGGAAAGCGTTATAGAGGGCAAGTGATTGCAACTGACCGCAGGAATGACTTAGCCTTAGTACGATTGAATACAACGGATCGCTTCTCTACAGTACGTCTGGCTAATCCTCAAACCATTCAAGTTGGTCAACGAGTCTTTGCTATTGGCAGTCCTTTTGGGTTGTCAGGAACTCTAACCACTGGCATTCTCAGCCGTATTGCTCCCAATAGGGATTTACAAACAGATGCAGCCCTCAATCCGGGCAATTCTGGAGGCCCGCTACTCAATTCCCGAGGTGAACTCATTGGTGTGAATAAAGCTATCCTCAGCCAAGGTAGGGGAGGAAATACAGGGATTGGGTTTGCAACCAATGTTTTAGTCGCCAAAGCGTTTATCGAACAAAATCGTAATCAAAGCAATTCCAGTGCCTTTACTCTGGAGTCTGCACCTGCAAATTCTCGCTTGGGGGTCACTGTAGATGCAAGAACTCTGATAATTTTGGGAGTACAATCAGGGTCGGTAGCGGCGAATCTAGGATTCAGACCGGGTGATCGCCTGATTGCCATTGATGGTCAGCGTCTTAGAGGCATTGAAGATTTGCAAGATTTTTTGGCAAGTCGTCCTTCCTCAGCCATTCTTACAGTGGCACGGAATCGCCGTTTAGCTAATGTTCGGGTGAATTTCTAAGCGCATTGCTGTTGGTTCGAGGTGGAAGATTTTTTGCTGACGATTTGCGATCGCTTGACCAATGCTGGGTAGCTTGAGATTATCTCGATTTTTGCCCCGATTTGCACTAATCTTCTCTATAGCTGAGTGACGCAGAGACTTCCCCTAGAAAAATATCCTAGCGTTATCTGGTTTTCAGGCAGGTTAACTCATCCCCTTTGCCCATGAGCTAGTGCTTTTGAAAAACCCAATTCTACCGCTTAGATATTTTTGACTCTGGAAGCTTCTAACACCAGCACTTGGGTGTAATGAGGAGTTGATAGCATGAAAAAGATTAGCCAGTGGGGCAAGTCTATTGCCATTTTTACTTTAGTATTGAATCCTGTGGGGAGTTGGGATGCGATCGCTACTCCCGTAAGCAACACCACCACAGCCAACAGCATACAAAATTCAAACCCTACCCCGCTTCAGGGAGATGTTCAACTCGCACAAAAACTCGTCGGGCAATGCCGTGCAGCGAACAGAACGATAGATATTTTTACAGAGTCTTCGGTTGGTCCTACTAGTGAAGTGGTTAGAACCTTAGAGTCCAACCAACGAGTTACTCTCGCTAGTGACGGCGATAACAGTGGTTGGATACAAGTGAGTTCTCCTGCCAATGGCTATGTCATCGCGAGGTATCTCAAACTTTGCTCTGGAACCACACCTCCCCCTCAAACATCAAACGTTTGTCGTAGAGCTAATGTAGCTCTGAGTATCCGCCAAAGCCCTTCTACTTCCTCCACATTGCTTGGCGCAGTAGCTGATGAGGGAGTCGTTAGGTTGACAAATCCTCAGCAATCTCAAGTAGACAGCAATGGACGTACATGGGTAGCAATTACTGCACCGATTAACGGCTGGGTTTCTAGTGGCTTTCCTGAAGGCAATCTCAGTCCAACATTCTCTTGTCCTTAGTAAAGGCTTGGGAGTAGTAGCGATTCAGTTAGGGAAAGGGAGGGGAAAAAGCATTCTCCTCCTCAACCAATGATATCGACTGATTTTTTTGTATGCTACGAGACTAAGAGGCTGTCTGGAGATTCACTACCTTAGTGCCGTGATCATGATGTAGAAACAGGTTAATCGCTATTTTGGGCTACTTGAGATAGCTATTTTGAAGAACCCAGTTTACCATTTGGACGAAGGTTTTTTAATCTCCAAGTCTCTTAGACAAACTTATTTGGTGAAATGAGGAGTGAACGGTATGAAAAAGCTCAGCCACTGGGGCAAGCCTGTTGCTGTCTTGGCTTTAGTGTTGAGTTCGGTAGGAGAACTCAATGCTGCTCCTATTACGGCTACTAGCAAGACAACAACCAATATTACGCAAAAATCGCAATTGAATAACGCCTCTGGTCGTCAGGGTAACGTTCAACTCGCCCAAGGACAAGGGGTGGTAGGGCAATGCCGTGCGGCTAAACAAAGAATTTTTATCTACCCAGAGCGTTCAACCTCCAGCCAAACGATCAGAACCCTTGCTCCCAACGAGCAAGTAACCTTAGCAGATAGTGGTGCTAATGGTTGGATCGCGATTAGTACTCCTGTCGCAGGCTATGTTCGAGCAAACGAGCTTAAGCCCTGCCCAGGCGGTACTCGTCCCCCTGAAACTCAACCTCCTGCTCAAACAGGAACACAAGGAGGGACGCAAGGAGGGACACAAGGAGGGACAAACGTCTGCCGCAGAGTCGTTGCTCCACCAGAAGGGTTAGCGGTTCGTAATACTCCGGCTATTGGCGCTCCTAGGATAAGTGGGGTATATGTGGGAAATACGGTCAAGCTAGCCAGTCCTCGACAAACTGAAAAAGACAGCCAAGGACGGACTTGGGTGAGGATTTCGGAACCTACAACTGGCTGGATTTCGAGTGGCTTCCCTGATGGAAACCTTGCCCCGGAATTTGCTTGTCCATAGTGGGCGTTTTCTAATCTCATTTGCTTATATCCCTGATATTGGGGCTTAAGCTTAGACCCGCAATTCATCCCAAAAGTGTTGAGCTATGGGATGAATTGTTGATTGCCATGAATCTAGGTTACGTTAAACGAAAAACATCTAAACGGCTAAAAAGTGCGATCGCTTACGCTCTATACTCCTTCCTTCCTCAATAGCATTAGAGGAGCCAAGTCGAACTGTATTCGGTACGATGGTTGGCACATAGAATCTTGATTAATCGTTTATTTCTATGAGTACTAGTAAGAAAATTGCTGTTGTCACAGGTGCCAATCGAGGGCTAGGATTTGAGACTTGCAGACAACTGGCAAAGCAGGGTATCCACGTTGTTCTCACCAGTCGGGATGAATCTCAGGGCAAAGCAGCAGTAGATCAGATACAACAAGAAGGCTTAGATATCGTTTATCACCCCTTGGATGTCACTAATCCCCAAAGCATTCAACAGTTAGAGCAATTTTTACGTCAGGAATATGGACGGCTGGATGTACTGGTAAACAACGCCGGAATCTTTCCAGACAGCGATGATACAGGGAGTGAGAGTGTTTTAACAGCTAAATTGGATACCTTGCGTAAGGCGATGGAGACGAATGTTTATGGCCCGTTGCAGCTTTGCCAAGCTTTGGTTGGCCTGATGCAGGCTCATGACTATGGGCGAATTGTCAATGTCTCTTCTGGAATGGGTCAGTTATCAGAGATGAATGGCGGCTCTCCGGGTTATCGCACCTCCAAAACAGCTCTGAATGCGCTAACGCGAATGCTATCGGCTGAGCTACAAGGTACAAATATCTTGGTCAATTCTGTTTGTCCCGGCTGGGTTAAGACAGATATGGGGGGAGCAGAAGCACCACGGACGCCAGAGCAAGGAGTAGAGACAATTGTATGGCTGGCAACTCTGCCTGATGGAGGGCAGACAGGAGGGTTTTTCCGGGACAAGCAATCGATTCTTTGGTAAGCTTTCGCTGATCTCGCTTTACAGGTTAGAGGTTAGAAGGTTGAAGCTTTGAAGAAAGGTATTGTAGCCTAAGCCGTGTTACCGAGGACGAAAATCCCTCTCCCAGAGACTTTTAAGACATCTGACACCTATTTTCCAAAGCCGTTCAAACTTTAAACGTTCAACCTTCTAACTTTCAACGCCTCGAACAAAGTGTGTTTACGATGCCAAAGCCGCTATGACTTGTTCAACGATTTGGGTCGCTTGCTCGACTTCCTCCTCGGAGACAATCAGCGGCGGAACAAAGCGAACGACCTTGGGCCCTGCTGGCACTAACAACAACCCTTGCTCCATTGCAGCTTTCACAACATCGACTGAGGTCAACTCAATATCAGCGCTCAGTTCCATACCATTAATTAGACCCCAGCCGCGCACTTCGGTAATAAGATGAGGATATTTAGCTGCGATCGCTCTGAGTCTTGCTCGTAGTTGCTCACCTCGTTGCTGTACATTTTGTAGAATATTTTCCTGCTCCAACGTGTGAGCGACACTGAGGGCGGCGGCACAGGCAAGTGGGTTACCCCCAAAAGTACTCGCATGTTCACCCGGTTGGAAAACATCGCAGAACTTTTTACTCATCATTGCACCAATCGGGACGCCACCGGCTAGCCCCTTAGCACTGGTAAAAATATCCGGCTCGATCCCCAGATTTTCATATCCCCAGTAGTGACCAGTACGCCCCATACCAACTTGGACTTCATCCATAATCAGCAAGATACCCGTCTGGTCGCAGATGTTTCGCACTCTTAGGAAATAATCTAACTCTCCCGGACGAACACCGCCCTCTCCCTGTAAGGCTTCCAGCATAATTGCCGCTACTCGCTGGTCACCCTCATCAAGGTCAGCGATCGCATTTTCTAGCGCCCGAATATCGTTATAAGGGACGTAGTGAAATCCAGGGACTAAGGGGTTAAAGTTTTTTTGGTACTTGGGCTGACCCGTAGCGGTAATCGTCGCTAGTGTTCGCCCGTGGAAACTGGCTTTGGCGGTCAAAATCACTGGCTTTTCAAGATCGAGTACCGTATGGGCGTACTTTCGTGCCAGTTTGATCGCGCCTTCATTAGCCTCGGCTCCAGAATTGCAGAAAAATACTCGATCCGCACAGGAATGCTCAATGATCCACTTGGCTAATTGCCCTTGTTCTGGGATGTAGTAAAGGTTAGAAACATGGTGCAGCTTGTTAATTTGCTGCGTTACGGCTTCAACTAAAGCCGGGTGAGCATGACCCAGTGTGCAAGTCGCAATCCCCGCAACAAAGTCAAGATATTCGCGTCCTTCAGTATTCCAGACACGGGAACCTTTTCCCCGTTCTAAGGCAATGGGGAAGCGACCATAGGTTTCCATGACATTTGTGTCAAAGTCAACCGGGTCAAAGGGGGCAGACATGAAAGCTGCTGAATCGGCTGGAGAGGAATTTTGAATGAGAGTTTCTAGACTCACTGGCTTATCCTTTTGCTGACTTCTTTTCATTTGGAATATTAAATGGAATCCGCGAAAACGTCTGTCCCCGTTGAACCTTGAATAGTGTATTTTAATGCAGGGCAACTTCTATGAGTGCAAGGAAGCAGTTCTGTATTGCCGTTAAGCCAAGCCACTCAACAGCATCCGCTTATTTTACTTGAGGCTGGTTTATTGACAGATATCTAAGGTTATCTTGATTCAATGAATATTCGCCACCACCAGTTAGTGGTAACACAAAGCGGTGTACTCAACCCTGGAAGAGAAATATCAACGCCTGCAAAAAGAGCTGATTGCTGGGGGGGGCGCTCTGTTCGGAGTCGCCCTGCTCGGTACTTTATGGTACAGGTTGGTGGAGGGCTGGTCATGGTCAGATGCAGCGTATATGACTGTGATCACTCTGGCGACGGTGGGCTATGGAGAAACAAACCCTCTTGGCGATCGCGGACGCCTCTTCACGATCACCCTGATTTTAATGGGCGTTATTAGCATTGGTTACATCGTGAATCGGTTTACAGAAGCCATAATTCAGGGATACTTTCAAGATGGCATTCGACTGAGGCAACGACGGCGCTTGATAGATGCTTTAAATGAACACTATATCCTTTGTGGTTTTGGACGCACGGGTCGGCAAATTGCTCTGGAGTTTAAGGCTGAAGCAATTCCTTTCATCACCATAGACTCCCGAATAGAGCAAGTGGAAGAGGCACAGACGTTGGGTTGTGTTGCCCTGCAAGGAGATGCGACATTGGATGAGACACTGCTCAAAGCGGGAATCGAACGGGCAATTTGTCTAGTGGCGGCACTTCCTTCAGATGCGGAAAATCTTTATACCGTACTCTCCGCAAAAACCCTCAACCCGCAAATTCGTGCGATCGCTCGTGCCAGTACCGAAGAAGCGCTGCAAAAACTGCAACGGGCCGGTGCTGATGCTGTTGTTTCTCCCTACATTACCGGCGGTAGGCGGATGGCATCGGCGGCACTCAGGCCTCAAGTCATGGATTTTGTCGATGGAATTCTCACTGGTGCTGATCGCTCATTCTATATGGAGGAGTTTTTAATTGACCCTCAAACTTGTCCTGTGGTCGGACAAACGCTAAGGGAAGCTAATTTGCGATCGCAATCGGGTGCTTTAGTTCTTGCCATTCGTCGTGCCGATGGCAATCTCATCGCTGGACCCAATGGTGATACCCCGTTACTGCCAGGAGATTCTTTAATCTGTATGGGCACGCCAGAACAAATCCGAGAACTGAACCGCATCCTTAGTCCCCTGCGATCGGGTTGGCCCCGAAAGCCCAAACATGTTTAGACTGTAGGGCATCCTGTTGACCTGTCTTTCATTTACAAAAAAGGGGGAAGTCAATAAAAAAGAAAATTTCTTCTTTACCCTTTCTTCTTTAACCCTTTCCCTTGAGTTCCGTCCATCCCTGCTGCGCCCCAACGATTTTCAGTACAGGCTTAATCACTTTTGGAGAGGCAGAGGTGAGTAAAGTACTGGGATAAACTGCTGTACCCCAGATGGGATGCTCTAAGACACGACATCGGTTACGAATAATGGGAAAACCTAAGAGGGCTTGAACGGCGGCTGTATCATCATGAGGAATTTCCCCTGGGCGTGACAGCAAGGGATAGCCTGTCCGAGGGTCAATCAAGTTACTTAAATAACCGCGATCGCGTAAATTAAAAACTACTTCAAAGCCGAAGCGCAGAAATTTCTCCCTCAACCGTTCTTTTTCTCGCTCAATATCGGGAGTAGTTTCTATAAGTTCATATTGCGCTTGCTGTAAAACAATGACCACCCACAAAACGGGCAAATCCCAACCGGGTAAGACGCGTTCGAGATTCTGGGCAACGAAGGGACTGGGACGATGAACAGACATTTGCACTGCCTGTCCTGTTTCTGTAACCAGGTGAAGAACGTTGCGATGAGTAGTTAGCAAGTTACAAGCTTTAAAAGCGTGTGAAACTTAAGAGGAGTGAAATTGATAAAAGAATATTCGTATCTCGTATCGATTGTACAGTTAAAATAGGCTGCACATTTCACAGCACGGATAAGATTTTTTCCAGTCATATCAAATCCGTTTAGATAGTCATCATAAAAACTCTCTTTGCGTCCCGCGTCCCCTCGTCCCCGTGTCCGGAGCGTCTGTCTTAACCGGAAGTTCCCCCGCAAGCGGGGACTTCCGTTGGCTGAAATTCTTTACTCACCAGGAATCTATCCATTTTGCTCTCTCTATTATGTAGTCATGTAAGCGTCGCGATCGCACAAAAAATGTTCTACTA